>JBAIYF010000659.1:0-6027 GCA_037916115.1 Anaerolineales bacterium | reverse complement strand
CCGAGCGGATGCGCATCATCACATTGTTATCTTCATACGCGCCAGAGTCGGTGTAGTTCATGCCGCCCACCCACACTTCGGAGCCATCAATGACGACGAACTTGTCGTGCATCAGTCCTTCGCGGCGGTCGCCAAGGATCGGAATACCGGCGTCTTTCAAACGCTGCGGGTCGGAGCGTTCCATGTTTTCGCTTTCCATTACCATGCGCACCTGCACGCCGCGGTCATGGGCACGGATGAGGGCATTGCGGATGCTGTTGAGGCTGATGCTGTAAATGGCAACATCGACGGTCAGTTTGGCATTGTCGATGGCGTCTGCAAGGGGCTGGTCGATGCCGCCGGTCTTTTGCGAAGCCAACGGGCTTTGCGGGTTCGTAAAATAAACTTCGAACCAGCCGCCATCTGCGCCATAGCCCGCGGGCAGGTCGAGAATTGTCAGCGAAGGAAGGGCTTGGGTGGGCGGAGCAGACGTCGGCGGGGTTTGAGGCGAGACTTCTGCCTGGGGGGTGGTTGAGGCACAGGCGAGGGTCAGGCTGATGAGCAGGATAAGGCTGATGGATGTCTTCTTCATGAAAAACATTATAATCTCGCACTTATGACAGAAAACGCAAATCGTCAGATCGCCCGCGCCGCGGGAACCGTAATGTTCGCCATCCTTTTTGGTCAGATCATGGGACTGGTACGCGGCGTCATTGTGGCGCGCGCATTCGGCGCTTCGCCCCAACTGGACGCTTTCTTCGCCGCGAACCGTGTCTCTGAAACGCTGTTCCTTTTGGTGGCAGGCGGTGCGCTTGGCTCGGCATTCATTCCAACCTTTACGGGCTTGCTCGCCAAAGAGGAAAAGGACTCTGCGTGGCGACTGGCTTCTTCGATCGCCAATGCGGTGACATTGACCCTGACCGTGCTGGCGCTGTTGATCGGCATCTTCGCCCCGCAGGTCGTCCGCTTCGCACTTGCGCCGGGTCTTGCCGCTGACCCCGAGCTTTTTGCTCTCACTGTGGCTTTATTGCGTATTCAGTTGGTCTCCGCCGTCCTCTTCGGCTTGGGCGGACTGATCGTCGGCGTTCTGAACGCACATCAGATCTTCCTTGTCCCTGCCTTGACGGCGGGCTTGTATCAACTGGGCATCATTATCGGCGCGGTCTTCCTCGCACCTTCCATGGGAATTTTTGGTCTGGCATGGGGTGTGGTGATCGGAGCAGTGCTGTATCTGGTTGTGCAGTTTCCATCCCTGTTCAAACTGGTCACTGGACACTGGTCACTGATCACTTTCTCTCTGGGCTTACGCGACTCCAATGTCCGTCAGGTGATTCTCCTTATGGGTCCGCGCCTTTTAGGGGTGGCGGTGGTGCAGTTGAACTTTTGGGTTAATACCTGGCTGGCTTCTCAAATGGCAACCGGAAGTGTGACCGGTTTGTATTACGGTTTTTCGTTGATGTTGATGGCGCAGGCAGCGATTGCCCAATCGGTGGCAATTGCTGCCATGCCAACCTTTTCTGCCCAACACGCCCTTGGAAAACAGGACGAGATGCGCTCATCCCTGGCTTCCTCCCTGCGCGGAGTGATCCTTCTGGCGCTGCCTGCCAGTGTTGGCTTGATGGTGCTGCGTGAGCCGATCATTTCATTGTTATATCAGCGCGGCGAGTTCGATGAACGCTCGGTACAGATCGTGGCGTGGGCTTTGCTCTGGTATGCAGCCGGAATGCTGGGTCACTCCATTATGGAGATTTTGACCCGTGCCTTTTATGCCCAGCATGATACAAAGACCCCGGTCATGATTGGCACTGTGGCAATGTTGTTGAACGTTGTTTTCAGTCTGGCTTTTTCGCGGATGTTCACTTCCATAGGTTGGATGCCTCACGGCGGGCTGGCATTGGCAAATTCCCTCGCAACGGCGCTCGAAGCGACGGTATTGTTCGTGATGATGCGAAAACGATTGAACGGTATCGAAGGCGGTCACATCCTGCGCGGAGCACTCCCCTCCCTGGCAGCGGGCGGCAGTATGGCGCTGGCGTTGGTTGGTCTGCTCAAGTATGGGGCGGAGCTCAGCGTTTGGTTGCTCGCGCCTGCCGGGGTTGTTTTGGGTGGTATGGTGTACTTCGCAGTTTTATGGGTACTGCGTGTGCCTGAGTTGAGTTACATTGTCAACGGTGTAATGCGAAGAATAAAAAGATAAATAAAAAAATCCCTCCAAGCTGGAGGGATTTTTCATGCAAGTCAGTTTACGGCCAGATCAGCCATTGAACAATTGCAACCAGCAGACCAAGGATAATGCCGCCGATCACTTCCAGCGGGGTGTGACCGATCACTTCCTTCAATTCGTCCTCGCTCCACATGTGTCCACGCAAGAGTTCATCGAAGAGTACATTGATGCGTTCGGCATGCTTGCCCGCCTGCCTGCGGACACCCGCTGCATCGTGCGCGATGATCATGGTAACAGCGACCGCCATACCAAAGATGGGGTTATCGAAACCGTGATACAAGCCGACTGCGAGCGTGCCCGCCACCATCAACGCCGTGTGTGAAGAAGGCATGCCTCCGGCGGCAAAGAACATAGCCCACAGCCAGCGGCGTGAACGCATGTACTCGGTGGGAATTTTCAATGCCTGCGCCAGCAGCCAGCCTGCCAGCACAGCGATCAATACTTTGTTCTGAAAAATATCAAGCAGGTTCATTCATCTTCCTCTTCGAACTCTAAAAGAGACTCGCCCGCCAGTTTTTGAACCTTCAACTGCGCCGACTCCAGCAATGCGCCGCAGTGCCGGGTGAGAGCTTGTCCGCGCTCGTAAAGTTTGAGCGCCTCGTCGAGCGGATTCTGCTCGCCTTCCAGCGCTTCCACGATCTGTTCCAATTCAGCAAGGGCTTCTTCATATGTGAGTTCTTCAACAGGTTTTTGAGTTGATTTTGATTTTGCCATATTAACTCCGGTTCGAGCTATGAGTTTCGGGTAACTTGGAATTCACCGTCTTTTACGCGGACGTTCATTTCACCTTTGGCATCAGATACGCTGCCAACAACCTTGCCGTCAGACTTGCGGGTGACAATGGCATATCCACGCGAGAGAATGCCCTCGGGGTTCAAGGCTTGCAGGCGTTTGGAAATCCCATCCACGCGGGCAGACTGCAACTGGAGACGATGCATGATCGAAGAAGCCGCCCGTCGGGCAAGGTCATCCAGCCGTTGAATTTCAGATTGGATTCTTCTTTCAGGAGAGACGTATTTGAGCCGCGCCGCCAGAGCGGAGACCAAAGCCCGATGGTCAACGAGCAAGCTTGAGATTAAGTCGGTGAGGCGGGTTTGGGTGTAGGTCAGGTTTGAGTGCAGCTCATCCAATGTTGTTGCTGTTGCCAATTCTGCCGCAGCAGTGGGAGTTGGAGCACGCAGGTCGGCGGCAAAATCGGTGAGGGTGAAGTCTGTTTCGTGACCTACACCAGAAATGACTGGGGCTTGCGAAGCCACAACCGCGCGGACAACGCGCTCGTCGTTGAACGCCCACAGGTCTTCGATGGAACCGCCGCCGCGCGCAATGAGGATGACATCTGGATTTTGTTTGTTGACTGAAGCAAGCGCATTGACCAACGCAGGCGGAGCGTCCACGCCTTGAACGGGAGCAGGCGCAAGGATCACACGCGCCAACGGCTGACGGCGCCGGATGGTGTTAAGCATATCGCGCAGTGCCGCGCCGGTGGCGGAAGTGACGATGCCGATCGTTTTTGGGAATTCGGGGATCTCACGCTTGCGCCCGGGGTCGAACAACCCTTCCGCTTCGAGCATGGATTTGAGCCGCAGAAATTCCTGAAAGAGCGCGCCTTCCCCCCTGGCTTGGATCAGGTTGGCGATGAGTTGATACTGCCCCTGCGGTTCATAGACGGCGATGCGCCCGTGAACTTCCACTGCTGCGCCCTCCTGTAAGACGGGGCGCGTTCGCATGGCATCCGTTTTCCACATGACGCACTTAAGGGAAGCGTTCTTATCCTTTAGCGTAAAGTAGATATGACCCGATGCCGGGCGCGACAGATTCGAGACTTCGCCCGTCACCCACACATCCTGCAATTCGGGGTTGTCCTCCAAAAGTTTGCGAATGCGGAACGTGATCTGGGAAACGGTTAACGTTTCAGAGAAGAGACTGGGCTGCATCGTAGGGCGTAGCATACTCGAAAATAAAGGTTTATGGAAGGAGATGCATTTTGGAAAGTTGAGAAACGGCTTAGGAAATGAACAATCCCTTAATTGCACACCGGTTTTTCGCCTATAATAAAAAATAAAACCACCATGAAACACCTTTGGTCACCCTGGCGTATGACATACATTGAAGGCAGCAAAAAAGAAGACGGCTGCGTGTTCTGCAACGCGCAAGCCAAACCAGACGACGCCGAGAATCTGATCGCGTTCCGCGCAAAGTTCTCGTATGTGATCCTGAACCGCTTCCCCTACACCAGCGGACATTTAATGGTCATCCCATTCAAGCACGTCGCCACCATCGAAGAGTTGGACAGCGTGACCCGCGCCGAAATGATGGAATTGACCTCGCGCTGCACCACTGAACTGCGCAACATCTACAAGCCGCAAGGCTTCAACGTTGGCATCAACATGGGCGAGGCGGCGGGCGCAGGCGTGCTGGGACATGTCCACATTCACATTGTGCCGCGCTGGGCAGGTGACACCAACTTCATGTCCGCAATCGGTGAGACGCGCGTGCTGCCCGAATCGTTGGAGCAAACCTACGAGCGGGTGAAAAAGGCTTTTGAGTCCAAATAGCCGCAAACCCAGGGGGAACAATGTGGCTTGGAGAATCATCATGCGAACCCCAACAAGGTTTTTCTTTTTAATCGTTCTGCCAATCCTGATTCCACTTCTGACTGCATGCGCGAATACGCAAACTGAAATCACACCTACCGCAACCCCGGCAGTGCCAACAGCCACCCTTGAACCAATTCCAACCGCCACACCGCTCGTCGCCCCGCAAGACAACCCGTTGACAGGTTTACCGGTTGAGAACACCGGACTACTCGACCTGCCAGCCCTGCTCGTTTCCATTTCACACTTCCCGGTCGATGCGCGCCCGCAGGCGGGGCTTTCGTTCGCACCGTGGGTGTTTGAGATCTACATCACCGAAGGCGCAACCCGCTTCCTTACCGTCTTTCACGGCGAATTCCCCGAACCCGAAGTTCCCGTCACTGGCGATTGTCCCATTCGCAAAGAACCGTTCAGCGCAACAGACCTGACACTTGGCAATCGCGTCTGGTTGGATGAAAACGCGAACAACCTGCAAGAACCTTGGGAGCCCGGCATTGGCGGCATCTGCGTTTATCTTTATCAAGAGAACGGCGTCCTTTTGCAGGAAACCACCACAGACAGCAACGGCTATTACGGCTTCAACGTCACACCCGGAAAGTACATCCTCGACTTCCAATCGCCGCAGTGGATGCAGTTCGTGCAGAAAAATGCCGGGGATGAAGAACAAGACAGCGACGCCGAACCATCCAACGGTCAGACCGAGGCGTTGGGATTAAGTTCATCGCTTCACAACGTAGACGCAGGCTTGGTCCTCACCTCCCAGCCTCCGACTACATCCGAACCGCCCCCTGCCAAAGTCGGACCGATCCGCTCGGGGCGATTGATCTACGCCGACATCGCAGAGTTCTTCCCCGACTCATGCCTCATCTACGCCTTCGCCTCGCCCGAAGTGTTGGATAAACTTCCCGTCTGTTTTCTCGTAAACCACGACATTCAAGGCGGCGGCTACATGCTTGAGATCGACGAACTGAAACGCCTCGCCGAAGAAAGTAAGTTGTACGACATCAATTACTCCAGCAACGCCTTCGCGGACATTCCACCTGAAGGCGGCGAGCCTGCTGTAAGATTACAGTCTTATATCGCCTATCTCAACCAATCGGCATGGGTGTACGACTCGGCTTCGCAAAGTTACTGGCGCTACGTGGACAATGCCGATTTTGACAATGCGGGCGTGCTGCGCCCTGAAATAGACCGCCTCAACAATCGTCAACTGCAATTTGAAAATGTCAT
>JBAIYF010000658.1:0-4751 GCA_037916115.1 Anaerolineales bacterium | reverse complement strand
CTTGATGGCTTTGCGGAACATGGCGTTCTTGTTGCCTGCGCCGTTGGCATGTGCCGTGAGAGCAAACCCGGCGAACCCATCGGCGGGGACTTCATACTCGTGCATGTACCGCTTCATCAAAAGAGCGGCTTGTGCGGCGGGGGTCATGCCCTGAATGGATTCGTAATCCGCATCGCCGGTGGTGGCGAGGGCTTCATCCACGCCCGCGCCGACCTTGTCTGTGAACTTTTCCACGCCGACCACAAGCGCAACATCCACCATGCCGCTGGCAACAGCAAGATACCCCTGACGCAGTGCCGCGCCGCCCGAGGCGCCTGCCGCTTCGACGGTCACCGCTTCGATGCCGTTCAGTCCGGCAAAATCCGCAATGAGCACGCCGACATGTGCCTGACGTGAGAGATTGGGCGCGAGCATGTTGCCCACAAAAAGCGACTGCGGCTTGAGCCCGCCCGCATCTGCAATGGCATCATGGATGGCGGCATAGGCAAGGTCACGCAGACCAATATCCCAATGCTCGCCGACTTCGGTTTGTCCTATTCCTGCTATAACGACGTCTGTCATGTTGTGAATAAATCCTTTGGATGCTTACTTCCAGAACTGCCACCAGGCTTTATTTTCATTGGTTGCTGTACCAGCAGATTTTGAAGATTGGACTGGCATGGGGGCGCCAATTTGGGTGTTCTCGTTGATCGAGCGAACATGCGCCTTATAGTCTTTTAGGAAATGTCCGTTGATATTTACATAATCAAGATCCCCTGCAAGGACTTTATTCCATTCCTCGATGGTTTCTTTTGCAACATATTTGCGGGTTCCCGCATTTGCATCTGTTGAATTTTCAGCAATGATCCCTTCGAGCAGGGAGGTGTGATACTTGACCCATTCCTCGATGGCTTGCGGCTGTTGTGTACGCATGGTGTCGAGAAGCTGCTTTAGCTCAGCCTGACCTGTCTTGATCTCAACATCAAGTTTCTTGAGGGTTTCCTGGGCTTCTTTTAACTGCGCAGGATTGGGTTTTCCGTAGTCGATATAATTTGCCCGATCTCCCGATTGGGCTCTCAGGTCTTCGATCTTTTGGCGAAGTTTTTCGAGTTTAACGGTTTCTTTCAGCATGGTTTTTCCTTTTGTTTACTTCATCGCTAATTTGCCGCGGAAGCGGACATATGTGGCGTAATCGATTTCGGTACGCCTTGCGATGTATTCGCGCGTCTTGATGGCGAGACCCTGTTTGGCGGGCGCTTTGTCAGTGACGGTAATGTCGAAGGCGTCGGACCCAGCCCCGGACCCGAAAGAGACGACGAGGATTCGGTCACCGGGTTGGGCGATGTCGAGAGTCGCGGTCAAGCCGATCATGGCCGCGCCTGCGTAGGTATTTCCAATGACAGGCACGAGCAGACCCGGTTCGATCTGGTCCATCGAGAAGCCGAGTTGCCCCGCCACACGCTGCGGGAATTTGGTGTTGGGTTGGTGGAAGACCGCCCACTTGTAATCTTTGGCGGTGGTGCCAGAGGCTTCCATCAGGTGAGTGGCAGCTTCGGTGACGTGTTTGAAATACGCCGGTTCGCCGGTGAAGCGCATGCCGTGTTCGGGATATTTTTGATATTCGCGCCGCCAGAAATCGGGCGTGTCGGTCACGAAGGAATATGAAGCGTTGATGATCGCCAGCGCCTCTTCGGCGGGACCGATGATGTATGCGCCGCCGCCCGCGCCTGCGGTGTACTCGAGCGCGTCGCCGGGTTTGCCCTGTGCCGTGTCCATGCCGATCGCCATGGCGTAATGACCCATGCCCGAGCCGACCAGACCCATCGCGGCGACGAGCGCTTCGGTGCCAGCCTTGCAGGCGAATTCCCAGTCTGCGGCTTGGGTGTTCGGGACAGCGCCAATCGCTTCGGCGACAAGGGTGGAGGTGGGCTTCACCGCATAAGGGTGCGATTCGGAGCCGACCCATACGGCGCGTAATTCGGTCGGGTCGATCTGGGCGCGCATCATTGCATTTCTTGCCGCCTCAATGGACATGGTGATCACGTCTTCGTCCAGCCCGGGCACGGCTTTCTCCTTGATGGGAAGTCCGCCCGTCTTGCCCGTCCATACGCGGGCAACCTCCTTGGCGGGTAGGCGGAATCGCGGTACATAGGCGCCATAGCCGACAATACCGACCGGCTTGGCGGGTTTGAGTAAGGTAGGGGAGGGTTGAGGAGTTGTCATTTGTTTTTCCTGAATACGTAGGAGGATTGTAGCGGGAGAGGGCTTTCAAAAGCTATCTTGTTCAATTACATTATATTATCTCTCAATTACACCAATAAGGCTGTTTGGTGAATTGACCACATAATCCGGCTCACCCCGCTGTAACGTCTCCACACTCTGATGTCCCCATGTGACTGCGATGCTGAGCACACCAGCCTCCTTTGCGGCGCGGACGTCGCTCAAGGCATCGCCGATCATAAAGATCGCTTCGTCATTTTTCACAAACCGCTCCCGTGCCAGAGCTATTTTGTGCGCCTTCGAGCCGGGTGTGTCCACGCCATAAACGGCATGGATGAGATGGTCCAGTCCGTGCTTGGTGAGAAAGGCATGCACGTTTTGCGATGAGTTTGTGGTCACAATGGCGAGTTTGTGTTTGGTGGAGAAATACTGAATTACTTCGCTCAGTCCATCGAAGATAGCGGGTGGAGATTCTTTTTCTGCGAATAGCTTTAGGCTGATCTTGACGAACTCGTCAATGAGATGCTCGGGTACTTCACAAGCTCGCCCGTAAGTCGCAAAGGACATGACTTCAAGGTTGCTCAAATCGTCTTTTGTCACTACATGTTTGACGCCCAGCCGGTTACAGGCTTCCTGACCGAAGCGGATCAGGTCGTCGAGTGTGTCTGCCAGAACGCCATCATAATCAAAAATGACCAATGCCATGAGAATGTATCCAATCTAAAGTGCGGTTGCGATGATACCGGTAATTGCAGTGACGATACCAAGCCCCTGAAGTGTTGAGATCTTGTCTTTTAGAAATATAACTGCTAGTCCAATCGTCACAATCGACAGAGCCGAAGCGATGGGCGTGATCAAGATGGCGTCGCCGATCGTCAAGCCATAATTAACAAGCGCCACGGCGGCGACTTCAATGATGCCCATCAAAACGATCATGGTCTTTGTTTTTGCCGGAATATCTGTCAACTTGATCTGTTGCTTGACGGCGAAGGAGAAAATCAGCAGAAAAATGAAAATGCCGAGTTTTACAAGCAGGGTGGTTAATAACCAGCCAACCTCTTCTGAAATGATCTCGCTGAAATTCCAGAAGATCCCAAAAAAGAACGCGCCTAGAATTGTCTCTTTGACGCCCAGCGAGAGTTGAAACTTTTGGCTGCGGATTCTGCTCCAATCGAGCGAGGCAAGTGTCGCGCCGAGGATGATCATGAATACGCCGATGGTTTGGGTCGTGGTCAGGCGCTGTCCCATAAAAATAAAGGCGAACAGCATGGTGAACACGGTCCACAAGTTCATGGTCGCGGCAATGATCGAGACGTTGCCTTTCTCAAAGCCTTTGAAGAAGAACAAATATCCCGCCGAATAGACGATGGAAGCGAGCGGCAACAAAGCGATTGCGAGGACGGGAAGGTCAACGTCGGCTCGGAAGGCAAGCGCAAGCAGCGCCATCGCCATAAAGCCTGCCAGTTGCGACCAGAACAAAGACCTGAAGGACCCGATCTGTTTGGAGAAAACACCGCCCAGAAAATCATAAATTCCCCAGCCAACCATGCCGCCGATGCCCAATAGAATACTAATGATAGTTGTGCTCATGAATGTGTTTCTGTTGCCTTGTGTGGTTTATACATACCAAAACTTGGACATCAATCCAGCCTGCCTGAAAACTTCTGCGACTTGTTCCATACTGCGTCCATGGTAATCAAGTGACATACGATTGCCATACCAAAGTTTGGAAAGCTCCCACACTTGTTGCAGGGACAGCATCTCTCCGCGTTCGAGTTTATTTCGTTTACACCACACATCTACCCATTCTTCCGACCGGAAGAGAAGCATGGTCGCTCAGGTAAAGACCAGGTCATCATACCAGCGGGCAAACGGTATAGGGAAGTGAATGAGTAATTGGGTACTGGTAGATTGGGGATTAGTAAATTGGTGGCTGATAATTTGTCCGCCTTTGATTTCGAGGCGGACGGTATCATTGCTTTCTGTACAAACCGCATCAATGACTGCGTCACACTGCAAAGCAGCAGGAATGCCGAGCATGTCCCAGGCGCAGTTGGCGAAGTAGGTCTTTCCATTGGCATGGACTTTGAAATCGGTGGGAATGCCCGAAAACGGATTCGCCATGCGGATAGCCACTTTGTCTAGATCAAGGAACAAGGCGTGGCGGTTATGAAGTTCTTTATAAAGCTTGCTGGCTTCTTCTTTTGAAATACCAAAATGTGCGGCGGTTTCATCCACGCTGGGTGGGCGGGTGGTCTCAGCAAAATGTGAGTAAACAAAATGTCTTCCTTGCCAAACCAAACTTTCATCCATGTCTACCTCTAACTCTCTACTTTCCACTCACCAATTCCCCAATTTACTAATTTACTAATTTACCAATCACTACACTCCCAACACCGCTTCAATAATCCCCGCATACCCTCGAGCTGTCTTCGCAAGTTCATCGAGGCTGAGCTGTTCGTCCACCACGTGCGCATCCCCTTCCGCACCGGGACCGAATCCAATGGTCGGCACACCCGCTGTGCCGATGCTATAAGCGGCGTTGGTGCAGA
>JBAIYF010000657.1:0-6981 GCA_037916115.1 Anaerolineales bacterium | reverse complement strand
AGCCAAAGGTGAAGCCATGACAACAATACTGATCGTCGAAGATATGCCCGATAATGCGGAACTTGCCCGCAAGATACTAACTTCCCACGGTTTTGAGGTCATCCATGCCTGGAATGCGGAAGCGGGATATGCCATGGCTCATGAACATCACCCGGACCTGATTCTGCTTGATCTTGGCTTGCCTGATTATGATGGACTGACCTTGGCGGGGCAGTTGAGGGAAGAGCCCGAGTTTGAGAGCCTGCCGATTCTGGCGTTCACCGCCTGGCCCGCCGAAAACGCCCGCGCCATGGCGGAAAGTTATGGCTGTACAGGCTTTATTACGAAGCCCATTGTTAAGATATCCGAATTCATTGCCGAGATAAATTCATATCTCAAAGCTGATTGAATCTCTAAAATGCCCTCTACTTACTCATTTGAATTAATACCCGCCAGCCGGTTCTCCATTGACGAACTGACCGATATTTATAACCAGACCCGTGTGGATTATATGGTTCCCATGCCTATGAATGCATCTAGGCTTGGGGATTATATTAAATCCTACGATGTGGACCTCGACCATTCATTTGTTGCTTCCGATGGTCAATCTCTTCGAGGGGTTGCCATGCTGGGAATGCGCAAAGACCGAACCTGGATTACCCGTCTTGGGGTCATACCTTCCACGAGACGAGGCGGGGTGGGTGAGGCGCTTTGCCGTTGCTTACTGGAACGGTCTCAACAGATGGGCGTGGATTTTACAATGCTGGAGGTGATCAAAAATAATACTCCGGCATATCAACTCTTCCTCAAACTTGGATTTTATGAAGTAGGTGAGTTATTGATCTTACGCCGTTCCCCTTCGCGTCAGACCCGTCAATTGCATATGCCCGTGGTTGCCGATGCGCGCCGCCTGGAACGCTACGAAGCGCTGGACCTCATCGGTTACGACCGCGGCACCCAGCCGTGGACCAATCAATCCGAATCGATGGCGCATGCCGAGAATGTTTTTGGGATGCGCCTCACGCTTCCTGACGGCAGCACAGGCTGGATCGCCTACCAAAGAGAGAAATTTACACTGACACATTTCATCTACAAAACCGAAGTTGGTGACCCTGCTGAAATGGCATATGCCTTTCTCTCACATTTACATCACCAATACCCGCGCCTCGATACCCATATTGAAAATATTCAGGTCAATGACCCGCATTTGCCCGGCTTTTACAAAATGGGCTACGTCGAATCGTTTCGCCGCATCGAAATGTGGCGCGGAACACCGCCTGCCTCCATTCGACCATCCAAATAAAAAAAGGACGGCGGTTTTGTTCCGCCGTCCTTTTTACATTTTTACTTACTGATGCGATCTTTCAGCCAAATGTGCCCACAATTCGTAGAATATCGAACCCCTCTGCAAAGGGACGCTCCGCCAGCGCACCGTGCCGCACCATGATCGAGCGGGTCAATTCGCTGTTGAAATAATACCGATCTTGATAGGTGTCATAACAAGCCAGCGCTTCGATTTTCTTTTTGACATCTTCCTCCGTCACCTCAACCATAAAGTGGGGGAAAAAGCCATACGAGGAACGCACCACGTCGAAGCCGAGGACAGTAATGCCGCGAAAGGCGCGCAAGGCTTCATCGGTCATGGTGTTATGGTCCTGATGCACGTCCTGTTTGGAGTGGGTGAAGATCAGGTTGGGCTTAAACTCTTTACGTAGTTTGAGAAAATATTCAAGGATCTCTTGCCTGGAATCCGGGAAAACGCGGGTTGTGAAGGGACCCAACACCACGCTTTTTTCAGGCACTCCCAACACTTTCATGGCATCGAGATGTTCGTTCTTAACCTTCAGCAACTCGGGATTTTTCTGGTTGTCCGAGAGGGTTACGCATAAAACTTCCGCGTCCGTGTTTTTGACGATGTGATGCAGCAGGGCACCGCATCCCAATTCGATATCGTCGGGATGCGCGCCAAGGAAGAGGACTCGTTTGCCGAAGAAGTTCATTTGATGTCCTCATCATTGCGAGGAGGGTGCTTTTCCCGACGAAGCAATCTCAGTTTGATCTGGGAGATTGCTTCAGGCAGAACAAACACCGCCCTCACAATGACAGAAGCAGTCTACTTTGTCGCCAGAATGCCGCCGACAACCTTGGTCATCACCAGTTTGCCATCGCGGTCGAACCATTTCTGCGCCACGCTGCGGATCGAGCTGATCATGGCTTCGTATTCTTCCTTGCCGTTGAACATGGAGGTCCACAGGCGGCGGTCTTCGCTCAATGAAGCGCGGACATACTCAATGAACGGGTCCACAGCGGGGAAGGTGATCGGGTTTTCGAAGGTCAACAGTTCGGTCTTGGCGAAGATGCCACTGATGGTGTTGAAAATATCGCCCTTGAAGCGGGAGGAGCCGGGCATGGGCGGAATGGGTTTATTGGTCGCTTCCTTGATGATCTCATAGAACATCTGCTTGTTTTCAGGGAGCGGACCGGTAACGAAGAGGCGTCCGCCGGGCTTGAGAACACGATGGGCCTCGCTGAAGGTGAACTTCAGGTCAGCGGCGTAGTAGATGGCGAAAGCGCTGGAGAGCAGGTCGAAGGTGTTGTCTTCAAAGGGGAAACGCTTGTTGAAGTCCATGAAGCTGAACTTGATGTTCGTATCGCCGCGGGTGGCAAGCTTTTCATTGGCTTTGCCGAGCAGTTCTTCAGAAAAGTCGGTGCCGGTGATATCTGCCTTGCGGTTGGTATGGTCGCTGAAGAGGAAGCACTGTTTGCCAGCGCCACAGCCTACATCCAGGATCTTCATGGTTTCGGTGGGGTTGAGCACCTCGGTATTCCACTGGTCGATATTGCGGGCGCCGTATGTCTCATGAATCCGAATGCGGGTCAAAAGATCATTGATCGTTTCCTGGTAGTTAATTTCCATGTTTTATTCTCTCCTTGTTTAAGTTTTGTCCATTATACTGGAGGTCAATTCAAAATTCAACCGCTGAATTTTGAATTCTTATCAAATCCTAACCTTTCTGTTCGGCAGCTATGAATTCTTTCCATATAAGCGAATAGAACTTACACGATATGTTAAAATCAACCTCGTTTCAAAACCTATAAATTTGAGGACTTAATGAAAAAGACAATTGCCTCAGTAAAAGGCACGCGAGAATTCTACCCGGAGGAAATGGCGCTTCGGAATTTTATCTATGGCAAGGTGCGGGCGGCTTCGCAGATGTTCGGCTACCAGGAATGGGATGCGCCATTTATCGAGACCATCGATCTTTATGCGGCAAAGTCTGGCGAGGAATTGGTCAAGAAACAGTCCTTCACATTTGAAGACCGCGGTGGTGACCTAGTGACCCTGCGCCCCGAACTCACGCCGTCGCTGGCGCGTATGATCGCAGCAAAGCAAGGTTCGCTGACATTCCCCGTGCGTTGGTGGTCATTCGGTCCGTTCTGGCGTTATGAGCAGCCACAAAAGGGGCGTTCGCGCGAGTTCTTTCAATGGAATGTGGATATGCTCGGAGTCAATTCGCCGGAAGCGGATGCGGAACTGATCGCCATTGGGGCGACGTTCCTGCGCTCGGTCGGACTCAGCCCTGAGCGGGCTCTGATCTATGTGAATAATCGCCGCCTGATGGACTCTGAGTTCGACGCCTTGGGCATTCCTGTAGAGAAACGCCTCGACGTCTCGAATTTAGTAGATCGCCGCACCAAAATGGAGCCTGCCAAATGGGATGCGTACGCACTCGACCTTGGCTTGAACCAGACTCAACTTGACGGCTTGAAGTCCATTCTTGAGAATTTTGATCTTTGGAAAAAGAGTGATGAATTGACACGTCTCTTTGCCGCACTTGAGGCATTGGGTGTAAAAGAGTATGTCAAATTTGACCCGAACATCATGCGTGGACTGCTCTATTACACCGGCACAGTCTTTGAAGCCTTTGATGTGACCGGTTCGCTGAAACGCGCCATTTTTGGCGGCGGGCGTTACGACAATCTTCTTGCCGATGTGGGCGGGCAGCCCCTCTCTGGCGTAGGTTTTGCAATGGGGGATGTGGTCATCGGCATCATTTTGCAGGAAGCCGGGCTCGTCCCAGACTTTGTCCCCAGCCCGGCGGATGTGTTGGTAACCATCTTCGATGAGTCTTTTTGGATGAATTCTTATGCGCTTGCGAGAGAATTGCGGGAATCTGGATTGAACGTGATGGTATTTCCAGAACCGGCAAAATTGCCTAAACAGTTCAAGTTTGCAGACAAGATGAAAATGAAAATTGCGCTTGTTGTTGGTCCGGATGAGGTGGAAAAAGGTCTGGTGGTTGTCAAAAATCTTGGGTCTGGCGAGCAGGTTCAGGTCAGGCGAGAGGCGTTGATTTCGTTTGTCAATGAAACTTTGAAATGATGCACCTTCGTCCAGTCACAAAAGAAAACTGGCGTGTATTGGCAAAATTAAAAGTCCGGGATGATCAGCGCCATTTTGTTGCTTCGAATGCTTACTCGATTGCCGAAGCACATTATGGCGATGAAGAGCCGGACGGCTCGCATTGGGATATGTTCCCGTTCGGAATTTATGATGAAAATACACCGGTCGGTTTTGCCATGTATGCAATTAACCTTTCAAATTCCAATTTTGAGGCTTTTATTCTGAGGCTGATGACCGACGAGAATTTTCAGGGGAAGGGGTATGGTCGTTTTGCGATGAGACAATTGCTGGAAACTCTCCGCACTGATGAACGGATTCAGACCGTTGGCATTAGCTATGAGCCTGAAAACCACGTTGCCAGGAAGTTGTATGCCAGTTTTGGTTTTACAGAAACGGGCGAATTGCTCGATGATGAGGTTTTGGCGGTCTTGAAGCTGCGCTGATTTGTGGTAAAATCCTGCCCGCTTCCAGATAAAAAAATCGGAATGCTCCATATGGCGGATGTAGCTCAATGGCAGAGCACTTGACTGTGGCTCAAGTGGTTGTGGGTTCGAGCCCCATCATCCGCCCTTTTTATAACCACCTTCAATAGTTTTGGAGGTGGTTATGATTTAATTTTTCGAAAGTGCCCAGACTCCGCAGGTATTTTTATTGGAGTACAATAGCCCCCATGCCAAAGACCATAAATGTGCTCTTTCTTGCCGCTGAAGCCGACCCGTTCATTAAGGTTGGCGGGTTGGGTGATGTTGCGGGGGTGTTACCGCGCGAACTGCGTGCCATTTCCAATGACGAAATAAAACTCGACGTACGGCTTGTCATTCCGCGCCACCCGGCAGTGAAGGCGGAGAATCTTCGCCCGGTGGAATTGTTTTCTGTACGCAAAGGTGAAACCGAATTAACAGTGGAGGCGTTCGAAACCTCTTCAAATGGAATGCCCGTTTACCTTATTGATGGCGAACCCATTCGTGCCAATGGCTCGGTCTATTCACTAGATGCCAAACAGGACACGGAGAAGTACACTTTTTTTTCGATTGCAGCCACGGAACTGCCAAAGCATATTAACTGGCAGCCAGATGTGATCCATGCCAATGACTGGCACACCTCCCTAAGTTTGTATGTCAACCTGACCAAACGCTGGGAATCAGGATTGAAACATGTGGCAAATGTTCTTACCCTTCACAATATGCCCTTCATGGGCGCGGATGTGAGTGCGGTACTCGAAGCCTATGGGATCAAGTTGGCACAGACTGACCTGCCCGATTGGGCGCGTGTGCTGCCCCTGCCTTTGGGGTTATGGGCATCCGATGCGATTGTGGCAGTTTCGCCGGGATATGCAGGTGAAGTTTTGACCGAGGAATTTGGCTGCGGTCTGCATGAATTCATGGCGCTCCGCAAGGAGACATTAAGCGGTATCTTGAACGGCATCGACACCCTCTCTTTCGACCCGGCTGTGGATAAGGCGCTCAGTGTCAACTATGCTCTTGATACTCTCGACCGCCGTGTTGAAAACAAGGAAATGCTGCAAGAAAAACTTGGTTTGCAGCGAGACCCGAACATTCCGCTGATCGGCGTCATCTCCCGCATGGATGTTCAAAAAGGTGTGGATCTTGCCTTTACTGCGCTCAAGAACATGAAGCGCGTAAATTTTCAAGCGGTCATTCTTGGCACTGGCGACCCCAAGCTCGAAGAAGCCGCCCGAGAATTGCAAAATCTTTTTCCCGATAAGATCAAAACCGTTCTCAAGTTCGACGCAAATCTCGCGCGTCAGATCTATGCTGGTGCCGATTTTCTGCTAATGCCTTCGCGTTACGAACCGTGCGGGCTCGCGCAGATGATCGCCATGCGTTACGGCTGCATCCCCGTCGTCCGCGCAGTGGGTGGGTTGAAAGATACAGTTATCCCCGGCGAAACCGGCTTCACATTCGAAAAGGCGCATCATATGTCACTGGTCAGCGCCATCAAATCTGCACTGAAAACCATGCCCGATCGCGAGAAGTGGCAAGCCTTACAGCGCAACGGTATGGCAAAAGATTTTTCGTGGCAGGCTTCTGCGCAGGAATACCTTAAACTCTATCAATCATTGGTGAAATAAACATGGCATTCAAACGTTCTTCAGGGATTCTTCTTCATCCTTCCAGCTTGCCGGGTCCATACGGCATTGGCGATATCGGTCCAGAAGCCTATCGCTTTGTAGATTGGCTCGCCTCAACCGGCTGCAAGATCTGGCAGATCCTGCCATTGGGTCCCACCGGCTACGGCGATTCGCCCTATCAGTGTTTTTCTGCTTTTGCGGGAAACCCTTACCTTATCAGCCCCGAAAATCTATTGGGAGACGGCTTACTAACCCGTGAAGATCTTGATGAGATGAAAGACCTGCCCGCCTCAAAAGTGGACTTTGGCTTGTTCATCCCTAAAAAGCTGGATCTTCTCCTGAAAGCGTATCGGCGCTTCCAGTCTAACCCTGAACCGTTGCGTGATGCCTTCCAATATTTCTGTGCTGAAAATGCTTACTGGTTGGATGACTTTTCCCTCTTTATGGCGTTGAAGGAAGCCAACGGCGGCGGCGCATGGAACGGCTGGGACCCCGCCCTGCGGTC
>JBAIYF010000656.1:0-7562 GCA_037916115.1 Anaerolineales bacterium | reverse complement strand
CAACGGCGACTCGCAGACATACGGTTTGCTTTTTGGGGCATCAGGTGCGGGGGCGTTGATCTCCACCCTGTTCCTTTTGCCGCTTTCACAACAGGCAAAACGGATTGGTCGCATTGTTGGCGGTGCAGCGGTGTGGATGGGAATTTTTTATCTCCTGCTTTCGCGCTCCACGTATTTGCCGCTTTCAATGATCTCCATGTTTCTTGTCAGCCTGGGTGCGCCGTTGGTGTTGACCACCGGGCTGGGTGTTATGCAATTGATGACCCCCGGCGATATGCGTGCGCGCATCATCAGCCTGTTTACGATGGTTTCGTTTGGTTTACAGCCGTTATCCTCGCTATTCATCGGTTATGCTGCAGAATTCGTGGGTACCCAAACCATTATCATGTTCAATGCGGCTTGTCTTGTGCTGGGCGCCGTTTTGATGCTTTCTCTCCGTAAGGGACTTTTGCAATGGGAACTCAAGCCTGCTGTTGAGCCGATCCTCTCTTCGCAGGAACGATCCGCTTCACACTAATCTGCCAAATGCAAAGAGGACTCTCTGATCGAGAGTCCTCTTTGCATTACTAAGCATTAATTACACATCATCCGCATCCGCCGCCGGATTTGTCCCGCTTCAACTGTAATTTGATCTTGGCGACAAATTCCAAGTCTTCATACTCCTGCGGGTTGGGGGAGCAAGACTCGTAGCGGCTGCCCAAGGCTACAGGGAAGGTATAGCCCAATTGGTCGTCACCTGCATTCGGGTTGGGTTGATGCGCTTCTTCCGCTCCAAAGAAGGCGATCCAGTTGTTGACTCCGCCTTCAAGGATGTATACATTCGGCACTGCCGAAGCAGAGAGGAATTTCCACGCTTCGATGGCAGCCGCTTCGTCATTGCTCATTACAATGAAAACTGTGTTGGCAGGCGGTTCGGTGAGTAATGTGGGAACGACCTCGGTGAGCCGTTCAACAGGCACATTGACTGCGTCTTCAATGTGGTAAAGGTTGTAATCCGCTTCGGAGCGTACATCGAGATAGACCGGGTTCATGGATTGGGTGTATTTCGCTTTGTATGCTTCCGCCGGGGTAATAAAGACCAGCCGGTTCTCAAGCATTTGGTCGGCGGTGTAAGTAATGGTGTTGACGATGGGGTCCGCGTTGGGTTGTTCGATAGTTTCAGTGCGGGTGAATTTGAGCGCGTTGTATTTATCTTCAATAGAGGGGGAACCGATGAACACGACAGCAAGCGCGGCGGCAAAGAGGATGCCTGCGCCCGCAATACGAATCTTGGGTTCTTTGCTCAGGTCTTTCTTGCCGAAGATGTGCTCAAGTTGTTCCGCGCCCCAGAACATGAAGAGCGCCATCAGCACCACTAGTAGAACGACTACGCCCTTCGGCAGATTGAATACCTGATCCAGTGTGAGGCGACCATAGTAGCCGGAGTAGTTCCACCAGTTTGTGAAGAGACTTTCCGTCTCACCGAAGAGGAAGGCGCCCACAAAACCGCCGAGCATGAAGAGCATGCCGTCGATCTTGCCGGTGGAGGCGGATGCCAGCGAGGTGGTGGGGCAGAACCCGCCAATGATGAAGCCGACACCCATGATCAATCCGCCGAGAATGCCGGATGATAAGTAAGTGGTATTGACCCACACCTGGTTGAAGTTGAGGACCCCCAAGCCGACGGCGCCAAAGAGCAGTACCATGGCGGTGACGATGGCGGTGAACATCACCTTGAGCACGGTCATTTCTGTAAAGTAGAGCTGTGCCGCCAGTTTGCGCGAGTCGCCAAAGCCGGACATTTCGAGGGTGAAGCCAAATGCGAAGCCGATCAGCCCAAAGACGAGATATGTCCACGGGTTTGCCGAGCTGACGTTAAGAAATTGAGGGAGGGGGAAGTTCATGTTGATCTCCTATCCATTGTCATTGCGAGGAGGACGATAGCCCGACGAAGCAATCTCGTATGTTGACGATGAGATTGCTTCGGGCGAAAAATCATCGCCCTCGCAATGACGAGCTAATTAATTCCAAAGTTTCCTTACAAAGTACGCCAGCCCATACGCGCCGCCGAAGATGGCGAACATCACTACCCACGAACCGGCAGAAAGTGTTGTGCCGCCCGTCAGCGCCTGCCCGGAGGTACATCCGCGCGCCATACGTGCGCCGTAGAGAAAGATCACGCCGCCAAGGAAAGACATCAGCCAACGCGTCTGGTTCGAAATATTCGGACCTTTGGTGGTTTCGAATTTCAAGCGTCCGTTGAAAAGACCCGAGGCGAAGCCGCCCAGTAATGCGCCAAAGTACACGGGGACGATCCAGTCATCGAGCGGATTTTTATCGCCGCCCGCGAGTTTGAGTAGATACGGAGTGCGGTCCACATGTTCAGGTGCGAAAACATCCGTGACAGCGGTGACGAAGCGGCTGGTCGCGCCGGAGGAGCCCAACCCATTGCCGGTCAATAAGAGGGCAAGGAAGAGCACGATTCCCAGCACCATACCGCCGAAGTACGGATGCACGAACGGTTTGGGTGATGTGGGGAATAACGTCTTGCGAGTTTGTGCGGTCATAAGTTCTCCTTTGGTAAGTGGTAATTGGTTTTCAAATTACCACTTACTCATTACTCGTTACTTTTTATTTTTCGTTTTTTTCTCTTTTACTTCTTTCGCATGCGGTTCATGTACTTCCACTTCTTCATATCCCGTCACCATGGCGCGCATCGCTTCGAGCGGGGTGGCACCGGTGGTGGTCATATACACATGCACAAGGATGAAGGTCGCGAACAGCCATGCGATCAATGAGTGGAACGGCGCCAGGAAGGGCAGACCTCCAAGAGCGTTGGCAAAGTTGGGGAACTTCTGCACGCCCCACATCAAAGCGCCGGTGATGATCTGCAAAGGCAGGAGCACATTCAAGATCATGAAGTAAGTCATCTTCTGGATCGGGTTCATGCGGCTGGTGGGTAGTTTTTCGAACGGGTGCCCTTCGCCTTTGAAGATGCCGTTGATGTAATACTTTGCCTGCACGATGGCATCATCGAAGAAGCCATAGGGATGCGGAATGAACTCGCGTAATTTATCGGTAGCGATGTGATAGAACAGCGACAGTGTCGCATTGACCACGAGGATAACCGCCAGCACATTGTGAACCGTCACCATGCCGCGGAAGGAGAACGCGCCGAAGATATCGGGTCGATGAATGATCAAACCAGTGAACAGAAGCAGGATGATGGATGCGGTTTGCAGCCAGTGCCAGAAGCGGCGGTATGGCTCATACATGTAAATGCGTTCGGTTCGCTTCGGACCCTTCGACTGGCTCAGGGCGGCGCCTTTGGACTGTTTACGCACTGCGAGCATTCTCAACGTCCCATGCCCAAGCACACCCAAAAGCGACCCGACGAATGCCAGTGCGCCGAACCAATCGATTGCACTGACCCGGCTGGAGCCAAAAATGTACATGCCATCGTTGGCAGGAATGGGTTGATAGTACAAGGCACCATCTTCGCCGGTGATAAATTCACCCGACCCGTTGACGTTGTTGTCGAGGTCGAACTTCGGCATCACAGGGGCGCTGTCAGCCAGTTTGATCGGCTGTGAAATGCGCGAGTCGGCATTGTGGCAGGTCTTGCAGTCGTTTACGGCGTATTCGCCGCGGGTGACGTTGTGATTGATGCTGTATGGCTGCACCATGCCTTCCATGCGGACATTGTTCAGCCCGAGTGTGGTCAGTTTGGCTTTGACGGTTTCTTCTTTTGAACTTGAATTGATGACGAGTTCGTCGCTGCTGAGTTGACCATCCCCGTTTTCGTCGAAGACTGCGACGATGTCGGCGGCGTAGGAACCGTTTGAGAGGTAGACAGCTTCGAGGTCCACAAGGCGAACCGGGCGGGTGTTGCCGTTGGCATCGTCGTAAACCCAGTAGAAGGAAGTGATCAGGTTGTATGGGGCGAGCAATTGTTGCCCATCCACGTTGTTGCGGTTAAGCAGAACAGGTTCGTAGCCTGTGACTAGTGAAGTGACTTCGTTGGGTGTGCCTTCAATGCCGCGGCATTTTTCAACGGCTGTGCCATTGGCAGTGAGGACTGTCCAATCGTAGGTTTGGATGGCGGGAGCGTACATCTGCGGGATGTGGCAGGTCTCACAGGCGACGGCGTCCATGTGGGTTTCGATGTAGGGCAGCCAGTCGGCGTGACCTTTGTTGGCGTCGTGACAGTTCTCACAGCGGCGCATCGTGCCTTTATATTCCGGCGCGACATTGAACTGGGCGCTGTCGCCGCGTGCGACGTTGTGGTCGGGGCGTTTGAGGTATTCGCTGATATCCAGCAAGCGCGGGTCATAGATGATGTGATCGGGGTTGGCGCTTTGCAGTTCGCTGGCATGGGCGGGGTTGTTGAGCGCGTAGTGACAGTCGGTGCATTGCAGCTGGCGTTCGGCGTGAATATCCCATGAACGGGCGAGGTCGTTTTTGTTTGTGAGGTTGACGCCAGAGACGTTGATGCGTTGCGGCGAGATGACCTGCCCGGTTGTGGCGGTCTGCGGATAGCCAAGGTCGCAGGCGTTGAAGGTCAACGGCTCAGTAGTGGTGTGTACCTCTCCATGACAGTTGGCGCAGTTTGAATTTGTCGGGTCTTGAATGCCGAGCAGGTTGTCTTTAAGTTCACCCTTTTCATTGAAGACGTCCGGGTTGTATGCCCAGGTACCGTTCTCATCGGTGACGATATCCAGACCGAGTAGGGTGGCGGTGACTGCGTTGCCGAACTCGCCGGATTTTATGGCTTCAACACGGGCGGCGTTGTTGGGCGTTTCGAGATGGCATAGGAAGCAGTTCATTTCCATTGTGCCGGATTTATCCCAATTCCAGGTTGAGACGCTGCCGTTCTCGTTAAGAATGGCGGTTTCAGGGTCGGACTTGCTCGGAGTGAGGTCGGTCAGGTCGCTGCCGTTACGGGAGGTTTCTGCCGGTCCGCCGCCGACGACGCGTGCGCCATTGAGCATCAACCATTCGGCGGTGCCGAGGTCAAGGCGTTCGTCATTGCTGGTGGAGAGGAAGCGATAGGTGAGCGGATCCCAAGAGCCGAAGAGTCCGTTGCCGGTATCGAAGGTGTTGCTGGCGGGGTAGTAATCGCTCAAGCCGAGGTCGGAGTGAAAGGCGTGTGATTGGATGAACTCGGTATCGTGGCACTGTCCGCAGGTTTGCATGGTGGAGATGGAGCCTTTGCTCTCGAGGACATTCACGCCGTTCGCATCAAGCAGGGCGAAGTCTGGGTGGAGACCCGAGGCTTGAGAGGTCGCTTCAGCCTTGGGTGCGGCAAGAGCCGTTCCAATTCCAATGGCAAGGGCAAGGATGGCTAATCCAGCAAGTGTGATGAGGGTGTATCGTTTCATCGTTTATTTCCTCCCGCCCCATTCGATTGGGTCGCCGGGGTAGCCAAGGGCTTCCCAGTCCATGCGCCCGCCGTCGCCGTGGCAGGATTCGCATTGCAGGGCTTGGTCGGCGGGTTGCACCATGTGTGTAGTGGGCCAGTACATGTAGGTGGTGGTGAAGCCGTATTCGCCGCTGTAATCGAGACCGGTGATGGGCGCGGCAAGTTTGAAGGCGCTGTCCCAATCAAACGTGGTCCAGAAGCCGTCTTTGCCGGAGGTGATGGGTTGCAGCAGGTAATTGTTCTTTACGTCGTATGGCTGTTTGGCAATATGCAGTTTGAAGGGGAATATTTTGGCGGTGTGGTCGTCAATATTGCCGGCGGGTTTGTTGATGTAGGTGATGCCGTCTGCACCGAGCGGGTCGCCGAGGATGTAGCGGTATTCGTTGTTGCCGTTGAACCACAGATAAGTGGGGGCGAAGTTTTTATCGTAGACGAATTCGCCTTTGATCTTGAGGTAGGTGAAGTGATCGTCTGTGCGTCCTTCCTGTCCGGCTTGTGACCAGTCCCAGTAGACTTTGGTGGGATCTTCAAGCGCCAGTGCAGGGACATGACAGGTCTGGCAGGCAACTGAGGAAAGATGGGTGTTGATGCGTTCATCTTCGTGTTGCTGGTTTACGTGGCATTGTTCGCAAGAGACTTGTTCTTTCGGGTCGATGGTGTAGTTATCTGCGAGCATGCGCCCGAGGATCTGGTGGTCTTCCGTCCAGTGGCAGTCGGTGCATTGCATGTTGTTCTCACCACCCATGTGAACATCCAAACTTTGATTGGGGAAGTACAGGCTTTCGTCCAGGTCGCCGTGTTTAACGCCGTTACCGCCGCCGCCGTCGAAGTGACATTTGCCGCAGTTCTCGCGTGTGGTGGCGCGGACAGATTTTGCTGCGGCGAGCAGGTCGATCCCTTCGGCGGGGTTGCCGTAAAGACCCTTGCCGTAAATACCAGGGTCGGCGTGGCAGGCGAGACAGTCTACGTTTTCGGGGTTGGCTTGCTGGGTTGTGCGTCCTTCCTCCCAGCCATAACCGGCGTGGCAGGACATACATTTGTTTTCGTTGCCCTGTGAGCCGATGCAGAAGTTGTTGATCTGGTTGGCTTTGCCGATGGTGACGTTGTCATCGCGCCAGGGTACGTCGAATTCCTTTGATTCCCATGTCCAGTGGGTGGTTGCCATCAATTGTGAGGCAGCCTCTTCATGACATTCAAGGCAGGCGCGGGTTACGTCCTGCCCGGTGGTGAATTCTCCCTTGATAATGTCGGTGTGATCCACGTGTACGGGGCGCACCGGCAGGTGAGAAGCCGGGTTATTTTGGGCTTGCGTGCGTGGAAGGAAGTACAAGACAGGGACGAGGATCAGCAAAAAGATGCCGACCAATCCCAAGGTCCACGAAGGGAAGCGGGTTTTCATAGTTTCTCCTGTACGGTTTCTTTGATCAGGCTGGCTTGATAGGTGAGGCGTTCACGGTTGATGGTTCTGAGCAGGTCCAGTGCCTGAATTAGACGAGGGTCGGAAAGGCGGTAGGTGATGGTGGTGCCATTGCGGTCGTTATCGACCAAGCCTCGTTCGCGTAGGATCTTTAAGTGACGCGAGGTGGTGGGTTGGTTGAGTTCCAGTTCGGTGGCAAGCTCGGTTACATTGCGCGGACTTTCGCTCAGTGCATAAAGGATGAGAAGGCGGATGGGGTCGGAGAGTGCGGCGCAGAAATTGGCTTCGATCTGGGTAATTTCTTGTTTTAGTGTGGCGTTTACCATAGTTACCTTCTTATATGCGAATAAACGAATATTACACTTGCATGATACTATTGTGATACTTTTCACAAAAGTGCAGGGTGTCATATTTAGTTTCGTTTAATGTCACAAAAAATGGGTGTACAATTTAGACAGAATTCGTGTTGTTACATTCTCTTATCAGGATCATCTATGGAAACTTTTCAACGTGATGCACTATCGGTGGATGTGTCGACCCGCTTGCGTGAATTGCGTGAGGCGCGCGGTATTTCCATGCGTACATTAGCGGCTCGCAGCGGTCTCTCTGCAAATGCTTTATCGATGATCGAGCGCGGCAAGACGTCGCCATCCGTCAGTACGCTTTATAAATTGGCAAGTGCTTTGGGGGTATCCATCACCGCATTCTTTGGCGTTGAAAACGAGAAGAAGCAGGTGGTCTTCT
>JBAIYF010000655.1:0-2371 GCA_037916115.1 Anaerolineales bacterium | reverse complement strand
AAAAAGAAGTAATACGAAAAGGTCTCTGAAATTCAGAGACCTTTTCCTTGACGGTTACTCAGTCGGGGGTGTAATATGTAGTCACAGAGGTGACTACATGACGCGAAAACAAAAGAAAATGGAAGAGATTGGCATCCGTGAATTGAAAGCGCGCGCTTCTGATGTGGTACGGGCGGTCAAGGAACAGCGAGCACGTTATGTGATTACTCAACGCGGCGTGCCAGTGGCAGTTATTGTGCCAATGGACGCTGTCCCGCCTGCGAAAAAGACAGATGAAGCCTTGCAGAAAATGCTGGAACTGCGCCAAAAACTGGGGAAGAATATACGAAGCAAAAAGAAATCTGTTGAAATCCTTTCGGAAATGCGCCGATGAAAAACGCCGTCACTGTCGATGCCAGCGTTTTTGTGAACGCCTTCAGTCCAGACGAAGAAGGCAGTGATGAAAGCATGGCATTGCTAACTCAATTGAGCAAAGAAAAGATTCCCCTTATTCAACCAACACTATTCCTGCCCGAAGTGGCAGCATCAATTGCGCGAAAACAGGATGATACAGATGCCGCCATCGAACTGGAAAGAGAATTAAGAAGTTTTTTGGAGATCACGCTCATTGATCTGGATGAAGACCTTGCAGATTTCGCCAGTGAGATTGCAGCAAAACACCGCCTGCGCGGGAGCGATTCTGTCTATGCCGCCGTTGCGTTACGTTTTGGAACTGAGCTGCTCACCCTCGATAGAGAACAATTGGAACGGTTGCCAAAAGTACTTTCAGTGCGAAAGCCAAAATAACAGTAGTGAAAAAGAACTCGGAGGTCAAACAAACTCCGAGTTCTTTTTGAGTCATTTACCCGCTTCCCTTCTTCTCTTCCGTCCATTCATCATCAAACTCTCGATCCATGCCGCCAAGGGCTCGGGCGGCGGATAACTTTCCACAGGGAATTCGTCCAAGCCTTTTGCGCGCAATACACGGTTGGCACACTCAAGTCCCGTTACACAGGCGCGTTCTAAAAAGAAAGCGGGCGTTTCGTGGCGCACCCAGTCGCCTGCGCAGAAAAAATTCTCCCACGGCGTATCAATACCCAAATGAGTTCCGCGTGCGCCAATGGCAGGTAGGGTATGCGTACCTGCGTTGCGCTGCAACACCTGCCCAAGCAGACTGCCCTTCAATTCAGGGAAGGCACGGTACACATCTGTGATGACGTTCGTCAGTAGCACCGCGTCGGGTTGTGCCAGCACGCTGGGCGGTCCATACACATGCACCTCGATGCACGCGCCGCCCGTTTCTGCATGCCATGTTTTATACGAGTCATAAATACGATGCAGCCAGAAAAAATTATGCATCACAAAATCGCCGCTGAACATGCCCGCCTCCGGTCCACGGCGAGGCGGTTTGTCGTACCACAAGCGGATCACCGCGTGACCCAGCCCATGCGGAAAGAACAAACCGTCAGCATTGAAACTGTTTCGGATGATCGCCTCAGCCCCGGGTGAGTCTGAAGCGAGGATGACGAAGGGAGCCGAATCCACACCGCTGACTCCATCCTGCTCCCAATGCACAGCCCATGCCTCATCCTTTTCCACCCGCTTCACACCTGACCTGAACTGGATTCTTCCACCCAGGCTTTGAACCTTCGCCGCAAGTTTTTCACAGACCTCGCCGCCGCCATTCGGAAGATATTCGAACGCCCACGCATCGCGGCGCATGACGGTGTAAAAGCGCAGGAAGCCAAGGAAGCCTGCCAGCGGAACCTGGTCGGGATCGGTGGAGAGACCGTTGCGGGTGAGACCGAAGAAGAGCGAGCGTAGGGCGGGTCCCCACTTTTTGAGCGCGCCGCCAAAGGTGTGTCCCTCCATTGGTTGGTTTTCCATGAACGGGTCGATGCCAATGGACATGGAAATCACCGACCAGACGTTGAAGATCGAGAGCATATCGGGCAGGGTGAGCATGCCCCAAAAGCGCGGCGAAAGAAATAGCTGAAGATAATGGAAAGGGGCGGGGAAAATACTATTGCGAATGGCGCCGCCGATGTTGGCACGGCGCACAAGGTTGAGCGTTTGCAAGCGGTAGATCCATTGCTCGTCCTGTGCGGCTTGAAGTTGACCGATGACCCCATGCCGTCGTAGCATGGATTTGAGATTGCGGTACGACGACCAGATACCATGCACGCCATGTTCCGCCGGGAACTGCCTGCCTTTGATGGTGGTTGCGGGCAAGCCCGCCAGCCTCCCACCGATGTGGTCGTTCGCTTCGAGGAGGAGTGGTTTTAGTCCGCGCTCGGCGAGGTGGAGGGCGGCGGTCAGCCCGGCGACTCCCCCACCTATGATGATGACATCGTGTTTGTCCATTAGGGGTGATTATAAAGTAGAGCGTTAA
>JBAIYF010000654.1:0-4948 GCA_037916115.1 Anaerolineales bacterium | reverse complement strand
GGCGATGTTGGGCAGAGAGTTGAAGAAGGGCAGCGCTCAGCCGTCAGCGTTCAGCGGTCAGTCGGTGAAGGAACTGGTTGAGATTGAAATCACCGACCCTGAACTCAACCCGCGCTTTGTCGTCGGTCTGATCCGCAATGTGGAGATCAAGCCCAGCCCGTATCAAATTCAGCGTCGACTCAAACTGGCGGGCGTACGCCCCATCAATAATGTAGTGGACGCGACCAACTATGCCATGCTCGAATATGGCGAGCCGCTACACGCCTTCGATTATGACGTCCTCAAGCAGCGCGCTGGCGACAAAAAGATCAAGATCATCACCCGCGCCGCGAAAGACGGCGAAAAGCTGAAAACCCTCGACGGCAACGAACGCACCCTCTCCGCGCTCAACGTGCTCGTCTGCGATGAAAAAGGCTCGCTCTCTCTCGCCGGTGTGATGGGCGGCGCCGAATCCGAAGTGAGCGACACCACCAAGAATATCCTGCTCGAAGGCGCGGCGTGGAACTTCATCAACATCCGCCGCACGGCGAAGCAGCACAACCTGCCCTCCGAAGCGTCATTCCGTTTTTCGCGCGGTGTGCATCCCGCCATGGCAGAAGGCGGCGTGAAGCTCGGCTTGAAATACATGGCGGAGTGGGCAGGCGGCGCCATCGCCCCTGACCTCGTGGATGCGTACCCGCTCCCGCCGAAAGAAGCAGTGGTCGAGATCACCGTCAACGATGTGAAACGCTGGCTCGGCATTGACCTGACTCTCGAACAGACCGCCGAACTTCTCAAACGCCTTGAGTTCAAATGCGAAATTACCAATAACAAATTACAGGTCACTTCTCCGAATCACCGCATGGACATCGGCGAAGGCATCGTCGGTGTTGCCGATGTGCTCGAAGAAGTTGCCCGCAGCTATGGTTACGACAACATCCCGACCACCACCATGGCTGATGCCCTTCCGCCGCAGGAAGGCAACCCCACGCACGAATGGGAAGAGCATCTGCGTGACCTCCTTGTTGCCTTGGGTCTGCAAGAAGTTGTATCCTACCGCATGACCTCACCCGAAAAAGAAGGTCGCATCGTTCTTGCTGGGGCTGAGCCCCAGCAAAAGCTGGAATACGTCCGCCTTGCAAACCCCATTGCGCCCGAAAAAAGCGTCCTGCGCCGCAGCCTCGTCGCCTCGGTGCTCGACTCGCTCGAGAAGAACATCCGCTACAGCGAAGCCTTCTCGTTCTTCGAGATCGGCTCGGTCTTCGTTCCGCACAAGAACGAACTCCCCGACGAGCCGCGCAAACTCGCCATCGCCATGACCGGTCTGCGCGAAGCGACGGCATGGGATGTGAAGGATGCTGCCAAACTGGACTTCTTCGATCTGAAGGGACGCATCGAACTCATGTTGAGCGGGTTGCGCCTCACAAACGTCACCTACACTGCAACTTCTTCCTACTCTCACACTTCGACAAGGCTCAGTGCAGGCCTGCACCCCGGCAAAGCCGCCGAAGTCAAAGCCGGTGACGTGGTCATTGGTGTGTTCGGTGAACTGCATCCGCTGGTGAAGGAGCAATACGAGTTGGGCGACTCACCCGTGATCGTCGCTGAGTTCGACCTCGACATCATGCGTGCCATCGCCCCGACCTACGGCATCAAGACCATCGCGGAAACCCCGCCCATTTACGAAGACATCGCCGTCATCGTGGATGAATCAGTGTTGGCTGAAACCGTCGAAGCGCTGATCAGGCAAACAGGAGGAAGAGCCGTGACCAACGTCCGCTTGTTCGATCTGTATCGTGATGAAAAGATCGGCACGGGCAAAAAGTCTCTGGCTTACGCGTTGACCTATCAAGCCGAAGGCAAAACCATGACCGACGCCGACGCCGCCGCGATCCGCAACAAGATCGTCAAACGGCTGGAAAAAGAAGTGGGCGCGAAGTTAAGAAGTTGAATCACCTAGTACCAAAATGGGATGCAGTTCGCTTGCATCCCATTTTTATTGGGCATATACTGGAGTAAATCAATTTACAGGAGAAAAAATGAATAACAAAAATACTGGTTTGATCGCCACCATCGCCTCTGTTGTGCTTTGCGGGCTTCCCGGGCTTTGCCTGTGTTTATTCGGCGCCATCTCTGCCACTGGAAATGGCGAGTTCAACGAGCAAGCTCTCGCCCCCGGTGTTGGCATTGCAATGGTCTGTGTTGCGCTGATCTTTATTCTGATCCCCGTGGGTGTGGGTTTCTTTACCTTGCGCAAAAAGCCTGAAGCCGCAAGCCCTGCAAATAGTGAGACGCTTCCCCCGGCTTCCTAAAAGTTTAAAATAAAAATCCTCCGGGCAACCGGAGGATTTTTATTTTATTGAACTGTGAAGTTCAAGATCAATTCGCAGAATTTTGATTTTCCTCTGTTGATCTGCCAAACAGTGACGTAGTTCCCGGGTACAGATGGTGCGAGCATCTCTACTTTGAGTTCCACGGTCAAGCCAGGCTGGACGGTTGCGGGGAAATCATAGGCAGGTTGAAAGTGAACTTTCTCGCCTTCCTTGTAACTGTAGTCCAGATTGTTCTCATCCCAGGTGGATTTTCCAATGTTGGCGACGATCCATTTGGCGGTGAAGCCTTCGTTGGGGGCAAGCGCACGTTTGGGTTCTGTGCTGACGATCTGGCAGTCATATTCCTTGGTGGAATTTCCCAGAGGTACACGTGTGGGTGGGACGGCACTGGTGGGGGCAACGAAAATAAAAGTCACTGTTGCTGTTGGCGTGGGAAAGGGTGTTTTGGTGGGGACGGTTGGGGTCGGAGTAGGAGACGAATTGACTGCGGTTTGGGTGGCGGCAGCATTTGCCGTTTCCACAATGGCAGTCAGGGGGGCGTTCGGGTCGAAGGTGGGGATAGGCGCAGGGGTAGGTCCCAGTGTGGGGACGCATGCCAGCATCAAAATTAGTGCTGTTGCCAATACTGTGACTTTTTGACTACGCCTCATATGAACTTTCCTTGATCAGTTTATTTGACCCAAATATTGACGTACCCAAAGCATAATCCGCCTTCCACCATCCAAGCCATGAAGTGATAGCCGGACTTTTTCGGAGCGGTTGCATCCAGGACAAGGTCAAAGGTCTGCCCGGGGGCTAAAGGAGCGCGGATTTCAGCGCGTGTGGAATTGGCAAACGATGTACCGCTATAGTACTTAATGTCTGCGGCGTCATACCAGGTAGCGGTGCCGGTGTTTTTGATCGTCCACTTGATATCAAAATCAACCCCTCCGGCGAAGACTTCGTTTGTTTTCGGCTTTTTGGTGACGATGGAGCAGGAATACTTGGGTGGGACCTGTGTAATGGTTGGTGTAAAGGTGGGAAGAACAAACGGGGTAAAGGTCGGTTCGGGGGTTGCAGAAGCCTGTAGAAGAACATTATTATCGAGGTCGAAAGTAGTGTCGCCGGTGGTTTCAGCATCTTTGGCTGCCACAGTTTGTTCCACGGCGAGGTCGATCTGTTTCTCTGCTTGTAATGTCCCTGCTACGGCAGTATTGACCTGATTTTCAAATTCAGCGGACTGTTGCTGGGCGGGAAGGCAGGCTGCTAAAAGAACCGCCAGGGCGATCAGTAGTAATAATTTTTTCAACATGGCAATCTCCTTATTTGAATGGACCTGACGGACAATTGCCGTCAGGTCCAAGTATATCTCACTCGCTAATTGCCGGGTTGCTCGGTCTCACTACCAGAGCCAATGCCCAGCGGCTTCCATTTGCTTTCATCTTTCAAGCGGTGCTGAATGCCGTCGCGGTTATGAAGCTGGTCGAAGCCTTCGGGCTTGATGAACAGGTCTTCACCTTCGAGCAAGCCGGTGATGCCCGTCTGCCCGGGTTCGGGGCGTTTGATGCCCTTGAACTTTGCCGCATCCGATGGGACGTAATCGGTGGGTTCTTCGTAGGTGGTGATGTAGCCTTCGTAGTTGCGCAGCACAACCTTATGGTCTGACATGCTGATCATGTAGTTCGGCAGGACGGGGATCTTACCGCCGCCGCCGGGCGCATCCACGATGTATTGCGGTACGGCATAGCCGGATGTATGTCCGCGCAGACCTTCCATGATCTCGATGCCCTTGCCCACGGGGGTGCGGAAGTGACCCGCACCTTCCACCAGGTCACATTGGTAGAGGTAGTACGGGCGCACGCGAATGCGGACGAGGTCATGCACCAACTGGCGCTGGATGTGAACACTGTCGTTCACGCCCGCCAGCAGCACCGACTGATTGCCCACCGGAATACCAGCGCGGGTGAGGCGGTCGCAGGCTTCGGCAAGTTCCTTGGTGATCTCATCTGAATGGTTGACGTGGATGTTCATCCACAGCGGGTGGTACTTGGCGAGCATATCCACTAATTCTTGAGTGACGCGCATGGGCATGAAGACCGGCACACGCGACCCAATGCGGATGATCTCAATGTGCGGAATTTCGCGCAGGCGCGAGAGCAATTCTTCGAGAATTTTGGGCGCAAGCACCAGCGGGTCGCCGCCGGAGAGCAGCACGTCGCGCACCTGTGGGGTGCGCTTGAGGTACTCGATCTGCATCTCAAACTCTTCGCGCTTGAAGGTCTGCCCGGGGTCGCCGACGATGCGGGAGCGGGTGCAGTAACGGCAGTAGGATGCGCACTGGGTCGTTACGAGCATGAGCACTCTGTCAGGATACCGGTGAACAAGCCCCGGCACGGGAGAGTGGCGGTCTTCTGCCAGAGAGTCCTCCATCATGGAGGTGAAGGCTTGCATCTCCTCGGAACGTGGAATGATCTGCTTGCGGGTTGGGTCATTCGGGTCTTCGGGGTTGATCAGGGAAATGAAGTAGGGTGTCACATCCACGCGGAACAGACCCTGGGTCTGAAGCGCTTTGCGTTCACTATCGGTGAGCGGGATGACTTTTTCAATATCCTCAACAGAGTTGAGGCGGTTGGAAAGCTGCCAGCGCCAGTCGTTCC
>JBAIYF010000653.1:0-3657 GCA_037916115.1 Anaerolineales bacterium | reverse complement strand
CAAAAGTCATAGCGGGAAAAGTATTTATGTATGGTCAGATTTTATTCTGAGAAGAGTAAAAATCGACGGGAATTCAGTTTTTACAGTATGTATAAAGGACAATAAGAAGTTTTTTAAAGCAAATAAGGGATAAAAACTAGCTATCACAATTGATTCCAACTCTAGGTAAGCCAAGGGAAGCCTGTGCGAATTTCGCCGCCTTTGTGCCTTTCGCGTTAAGTCTTTGGTCTCTAGTGCTTACGTTGAAAAAAGTCCCAGGTGATGAGTCTGGGACTTTTACTACTTGGCTAACAAACTAACCTACTACCAAACTATCTCCCCATCGCATCCATCACTGCAACGGAAGCAATCTGCACAATGGCATTGACATCGTCACCGGTTTGCAGCACATGGACGGGAGCACCCATGCCCAACAGAATCGGTCCGATCGCTTTGGCATTGCCCAGGCGCGAAAGCAGTTTGTAGGCAATGTTCGCCGATTCAAGCGAGGGGAAGACCAGCACATTGGCATCCTTCACCGCGCTGAACGGATAGCGCTCTTCAGAGATGGAGGGCACCACAGCCGTATCTGCCTGCATTTCACCATCCACGTGCAGATCGGGGCGGCGTGACTTGACCATCCCCACCGCCTTGCGGACCTTGTCTGAAAGCGGGTGCGGTGTGGAACCAAAGTTTGAGAACGAAAGGAACGCCACGTGCGGGTCGATCTCGATCTTCCTGGCAAAGTCTGCGGCAAGGATGGCGATCTCGGCAAGATCTTCAGCCGTTGGGTCAATGTTCACCGTGGCATCGGTGAAGAGGAAGACCTTCTCTTCAAAGATCATGATGTACACACCCGCCGCGCGTGCCACACCCGAAGCGGTGTGATGCACCTGCAGCGCCGGGCGGATCACTTCGGGGTAGTCATAGGTCAAGCCGGAAACGAACGCATCGGCATCACCCATCTTCACCATCATCGAACCGAGGATGTTCGGATCGCGCACTTTCTTGAGGGCGTCACTCTTCATCATACCTTTACGCTGGCGCAGTTCATAGAAGGATGAGGCGTAAGCCTCCATTTTATCGAAGGTGTCCGGGTCCACGATCACAGGGTTGTAATCGAAACTCAGGGCTTTAAGTTCCTTTTCGATCAAAGCCTTACGACCGATCAAGATCGGGGTGGCAATCCCTTCCTCCTGGATCTGATACGCTGCACGGATGATCTTCTGCTCTTCGCCTTCAGCAAACGCCACACGCTTGGTACCACCGGATGTGCGCGCCTTGTTCTGGAAGAAGTAACGGATGCGTTCACCCTTGCCCTGACGGAACGCCAATTGTTCCTTATATTCTTCGATATCAATGGTCTTGCGCGCCATGCCGGTCTTCATACCCATCTCGGCAACGGCGGGCGCTTCCCACAACAGCACACGTGGATCGAGCGGCTTGGGAATAATGTACTCACGCCCGAACTTGATCGGCTGCCCGCCATACGCACGGATGACCGAATCGGGCACATCTTCTTTTGCCAGAGCTGCCAGCGCCTTCGAAGCGGCAAACTTCATCTCTTCGTTAATTTGCCTCGCACGCACATCCAGCGCACCACGGAAGATGAACGGGAATCCCAACACATTATTCACCTGGTTGGAATAGTCCGAACGCCCAGTGGCAATGATCACATCCTTGCGAGCTTCGCGCGCCAGCTCAGGCTTGATCTCCGGGTCAGGGTTTGCCATCGCAAAAATGATCGGGTCGTCAGCCATGGTCTTGACCATCTCCGGTGAGAGTACATTGGCCACAGACAAGCCGTAGAACACATCCGCGCCTTTTACAGCATCCGCCAAGGTGCGGTGACCTTTATCTTCAACCGCAAGCAGGTCCTTATATTTGTTCATGCCCTCTTTGCGTCCCTTGTACACGACGCCCTTGGTATCCACGAGCATGATGTTCTCGCGCTTCACACCCCACGAAATGGCAAGTTCCGCACACGAAATGGCAGAAGCACCCGCGCCCGAAATCACCAGCCGGATCTCATCGTGTTTCTTCCCAACGATCTCCAAGGCATTTGCCAAACCCGCCGCAGAGATGATCGCCGTGCCATGTTGATCATCATGGAAGACGGGAATATCCAGCATCTTCTTAAGTTCTTCTTCAATGTAAAAACATTCGGGGGCTTTAATATCTTCGAGGTTGATCCCGCCAAAGGTCGGGGAAATAGCCGCAACCACCTTGATGATCTCATCCGGATCGTGCGAGTTCAATTCAATGTCAAACACGTCAATGTCGGCAAACTTCTTAAAAAGAACGCCCTTACCTTCCATGACCGGCTTGCTCGCCAACGCGCCACGATCACCAAGACCCAGAATCGCAGTGCCATTGGAGATGACAGCCACCAAATTCCCTTTGGAAGTGTATTCATAGGCATCCCCGGGGTTCTTTTCGATCTCCAAAACCGGTTCTGCCACGCCGGGCGAATATGCCAAACTCAGGTCTCGCTGGGTGTCCATTGGCTTGGTGGGCACAATCGCCACCTTGCCGGGTTTTCCTTTAAGACGGTGGTACTCAAGAGCATCTTCACGGGTTAACTTTGCCATTATTACCTCCAGAAATTAGATACACAGAATTATTGCACAACCGCTGAAAACCTCATAGTTCCTTTTGTCACGAAATACATCATCTAATACCCCCCTGAAAGGTAAAAGTTATGTTAACAAGTCTCGAATTTCATGTATAATTAAACAAACATAAGTCCATATCCGCTTTGCGGTCTCTTGCTTGAAACTATCTGGAAAATTCGCGCACGCTCCTCCCCCGGTTTTGGGAGTTAATTTGTGAAGTCCGACCCATAGGAATACGACTCTTGACCAGCCAACTGGCTTCACCCTAAAACAATCCATGTGCCGAACGTGACAAACCATCGTCACGGTTTTGACCTATCTCCGAAAACGCCTCCCCACCGGACCCGGAGACTGGTACCCAACCCAGACCCTTTTCACAGCCGAGACCGACTCTGTCGGGCAACTCGGCTGTTTGTGTTTAAGAGTAGGGCGAGATAGTATCTCGCACAACATACTTGAATGAAAAAGATAACCGCCCTCGAAGTTCAGAAAAAGAACCCCAACCGGGTAAACGTATACCTGGACGGAGAGTTCGCCTTCGGGCTGGCACGCATTACAGCCGCATGGCTCAAGGTCGGCGACCTTCTCAGCGATGAGAAACTCGCACATTTAAAGAACGAAGACGCGCGCGAACGGGCTTTACAGCAAGCATTGCTGTTCCTAAGTTACCGCGCACGCTCTGAAAAAGAAATACGGCAGAACCTGAAAAAGCATGAATATCCCGAAGACGCCATCGAATACACGCTGACCCGTCTAAAGGAAAACAGGCTCGCCAATGACAATGAATTTGCCCAGGCGTGGGTGGAAAATCGCAGTACATTCCGCCCGCGCAGCCGCCGCGCATTGACGATGGAACTTCGTCAAAAAGGGCTCGATGAAGAAACGGTCAAGAACGCCGTTGCCAACGTCGACGAAGAAGCCCTGGCGTATGAAACCGCCCGAAAACGGGCACCCAGATTCCTAAGTCTGGAGTGGAGCGATTTTCGTAAGAAACTCTCCGACCACCTCGCAAGGCGCGGCTTCCCCTACCCTGTTGTTACGTCGGTCGTCACCCGCATTTGGA
>JBAIYF010000652.1:0-12588 GCA_037916115.1 Anaerolineales bacterium | reverse complement strand
CATGACGCTGAACCGGGTGTAACCCCAGATGGACACCATTGAGGATCAGGCATGGTGGACACTGCATTCGCTGCTTCCTGCGTGACGAGCGGTATGGGGTTGCCGTTCTCGTCTGTTACCACCACAGTGGTATTTTCTGGAAGCTGCTCGAGCAAGGTCTCTTCCACAGGCGCGGGAGCAGGCGTCTCTTGAGAAGGAGCCGCCGGTTCTTCCACGGTCGCTCCATCGCCAGCGGGTTCCTCACCGACCGGTGCTTCTTCCACCGTCGTGGTTTCATCCACTGGCGCGGATTGATCCACAGGCGCGGTTTCATCCACTGGCGAGGTTTCCGTCGCAGCGGGTTCTTCGCCCTGCGGCTGACCTTCGTCCGCCAGAACAGGAAAGGTCCACATCATGCTGAGTACCAACACGATGAAGACCGTCAATAATGCACTATGTTTTGATCTCATACAGCCTCCAGTTTTTGGGCGGAAAAAACATCCGCCAATTAAATAACAAAGTAAAGTGGGTTATTAAAAATTATATGGCAATTCTCTCGTTTGTGAAGCGAATTTTACGTAGTTATAAGGTAACTTTCTAATTTGTGAAGTTTACCCTTAAGTACTGAAGCGATTATTTCAAAACAGTGTCTGAAATTGCCTTAATTCGTCTTTTTGAGCCTCATCAAAAGAGGTCCAGGGACAGCATCCTTACAGGAATGAAATGAATGCATACTTTCTTTTTGGGGCTTGCAAAACAAAATCCCCTCACCACGAGGGGATTTTGTTTTGCAACTAACCGCCGCTTAGTGCTCGCATCAAAAGGACCGGCGTCACATACGCTTCGATCAACGCGGCGATCGCGAGCAAAGGCACCACCAAACCAAAGAAGATCTTCGCCCAGTCTGCCAGCAATTCAATGACGACCTGCCCCATCGACTTGCCCGTCTGCGGGGTGACCAGAACAGCACCCATGTATAAGACCACCGCACTGCCGACCAACAAGGCGGGAATCTCAAAGATGCCGTGCGGTAAAACACCCGCCGTAAAGATCGCCAGCGGCGATAAGCCAAGGATCTCCAAAAATCCGTACACGCCGCCGATCAGCGCAATGTTGAGCAGGTACACCAATACACCCATCACACTGAATGAAAAGATACCCAGTAAAAAGATCGTCGCCACGGCGCGCGTATTATTGAAAAAGAGAAAAGAAGCGCTTAACTTCCCGTCAAAACTCCCAAGATCCGGAAGGTCTCCGAGGTTTTCCCGAATCTTTGCAACATCCTCCGGAGATCGGCTTGCGATCACATCGGGAATATTCGTCACAACCCAGTCATAACTGCCCCAAAGCCCCACCGCGGCAACCGCCAGCAGCAACAGCATGGCGGGCATCATGCGGCGCAGGGTGGAACCAAGCACACGCCGGTACCAATCTCCCGTCGAAACCGCGCCGCCCAGAAACTCACCGATGAAGGTCTTCAGCATCCAACTAAAATTCAGGTTGTCGATCTCGCGTCCCAAAAGATATTCACGCTCGAAATGCGCCAACCCCACCCGAATCAGCAGCAGCGCAATGATCAACACCCCCGCAACAGCCAGCCACAACACGTCTTCATTGCCCCAGAACAGCATCACCGCCTCGCCCTGCATCAGGATCGCCACCGGAATGACGATAAACGACGCCAGCAAATTCGCCGCCTTCACCGAGGTGGACTGCACTGAGATCACGATCGCCGCACTCACCATCAAAAAGGCGTGTGCCGTCGTCAGCAGGAACAACTGCACGATCATCAGCGTGGGCGGCATGGTCAACTGCTGGCGCGACGCCATGATCAGGTACAAACCGATCGAAGCATAACTCGCCGCCAACGGCGTCGCCACACCCACCAACAATTTACCGAAATACAACTGCCAGTCATCGAACGGCGCGGTCAGCAGCGGCTCGATCGTGCCGCGCTCCTTCTCGCCCACAAAGGACTCCAGCGCAACCACCAGAGACACCGTAATGGGAAAGAACCCAATGATCATGATCGAAACCGGCACAAGCCTTTCAAGGATCAGGTTGGCATTGTACTGGTTCAAAAAATCTATCGTCTGCTTTGCAAAGGCGTTCATCAGGAACGGGAAGCTCAGCGTCAGGATCAGCATCGGCAGCAACACACGCCAGTCGCGCAACTGGTCACGCAGTTCACGCCACGCCACAAGCCACACAGGTCTAAGTTTATTGAACATATTCTTTTCCCTTCGCCGTTGCCATCACCGTTAGGTAGACCTGCTCCAGTGTGCGAACCTCTTCCTGAAACGCCACCACAGGCGCGGACATGGAAGCGAGCCGCATCATTAATTCGGGATTGGAAACCCCAGGCGCCTCCACCCGGACCTTAAGACTGGTCGCTGTTTTCTCGAGCAGTTCCATCCCCTTGGGCAGTTCCAAACCATTCGCGTCCCACGCCTCCGCAAAACGGACAATGTACTCCGGCGCGCCAAGCACATCACGCTTCAATTCGTCCAGCGTGCCCTGAATGAGAAGTTTGCCACGGTAAATGATGGCGATCGTATCTGCCAGAGCCTCCACCTCGGTAAGGTTGTGCGAGCAAAGCATGATAGTCCGCTGCGAGGTCTTCAAGCGTGCGATCTCATCCCGCACCAGCCGCGCCGACTCAGGGTCCATGGCGGAGGTGGGCTCATCCAGCAGCAGCACGCTTGGGTCATGCATCATGGCGCGCGCCAATGCCAGTTTCTGGCGCATGCCCTTGGAATATTCACCGATACGGCGTTTGGCGGCTTCTGCCAGCCCGAAATACTCCAGCAAATTCTCGGTCCGTTTTTTGCGCAGTTCAGGCGCGAGCCCATACACCTGCCCAAAGAAATCCATGTATTCATACGCCGTCATACGCATGTACAAGCCGTGATGTTCAGTCAACACCCCCACCGAAGAGCGGACGTCGTGTCCGTTCTTTGTCACATCATAGCCCGCCACGCGCGCCGAACCACGGCTCGGCTGAAGCAGCGCCGTCAACATGCGGACGGTGGTCGTCTTGCCTGCGCCGTTCTGCCCCAATAGCGCCAGTATCTTCCCGGATGGCACATTGAGGTTAACGCCCTCCACTGCCCAGAAATCGTGGAATTGCTTGCTAAGATCTTGTGTCTCGATCATGGTAGTTTCCTTTTACTGCTCCATTGGGGGCTTAGCCCTCAATGGAGCTAAAGCACATCCAAATAACAATGGAGCCATTTTAGTACCCATCCCCCATTCACATCCTTCTCAACTGCCTTACAAAGCTTGTACAAACCGCTTTCGAAAAAAAAGGATGGCTGAAATTATAAAAAGTACGGCAAAAAACACCTGGTTTATGTTCAGTCCATTCACCAGGGCAACATCAAGGCGCAGGAACTCAAGCATAAAGCGGATAAAAGAAGCGGACATCAGGTAAATGAAGAACGCTCCGCCAGCCGGGAGTTTTTCGGAATACTTGCTACGTGCAAGCCAAAGCAAAAAGGCAAAGGCTATGCCGTTCAGGATCATTTCGTATGCAAACAGAGGATGATAATACTCCGCCCCTTCAAATCCATTCAGACGGTTCTGCGGCTCGATGAAGATTCCCCAAGGCAGCGTTGTTGGCAGACCATAGATCTCTTGATTGAAGTAATTGCCTGCACGCCCGATCACCTGCGCCAGCAAAACGCCGGGAACAAGCAGGTCCGCCAACTCCCAAAAGGGAAGTCCCTCTTTTCGGGCAGCAAGCCACAGTCCAATCGTCCCGCCGAGAAGCGCGCCGGGGATTCCGTATCCACCCACCCAAAAGGCGAGAATATCCAATGGATGTGAAAGATAATGTGCGGCGGTCAGTCCCAGTTGAACGGAGGAAAGCGGCGGGGTGAACACATGCCAGAGGCGGGCGCCAGCCCATCCCCAAACCAACACTGGCGTGAAAAGGTAAAGGATGATCTCCGAGTCGTTGTAACGGCGGCGGGCTTCCAGCACAGAGAGCAACGCCCCAAAGGCAACGCCCAATGTGATGAACAGCCCGTTCCAGCGGATCAGAATCGGACCAAGTGTGATTCCATCCATCTATTTCTGCTCTCGGCTCTGGCGAATGCGTTCCCGTCCCTGTGCGCGGACGTGCCAGATGCGCTGAATGGCAGTGATGTTCGCCAGCAAAGCAATAACACTGACCGCGATGAACGGCTGATTGAAGACCAACAGGGGAATTAAGACAATGTAGCGCTCAAGGCGGGTGAGAATGCCAACCTTTGCCGTAAAGCCAAGTCCCTCTGCGCGGGCTTTGACGTAGGAGACCAGCACCGACCCCGCCGCGGCAATGAACGAAACCACTACACCGGGATAGTCGCTCTGTGTAACAAAATAATAGAGCAAGCCGCCAAAGGTGACCAGTTCGGCATAACGATCGCTGACCGAATCAACGAAGGCGCCAAAGTCGCTGGGCTCGCCGCGCAGACGCGCCATGGTGCCGTCGAAGGCATCCACAAGCACCGAAGCAAGCAAAACGAACGCGCCTACCGTCATGTTCCCCTGCGAAATGATGTACGCGCCGAAGGTCGTGCCGAGCAGCCCCAACAACGTGATGGTGTTCGGCGTAAGACCCAGGCGGTTTAGAAAATGCCCGATCGGGTCGAGGATGCCCTTAAAAAGAATTCTCGCCCTGTCTGAAAAGGTTGGTGTTTTGTTCATATGTCTAAAGTTTGTTATTCCTGTATGGCGTCGGTTCCATCTTCTTCGCTGACAAGGACTTCACGTTCCTTGCCGCCGCCTTGCGACGGACCGACCACACCCATTGCTTCGAGCTGGTCGAGCAGGCGAGCTGCGCGCGGATACCCGATGCGCAGTCGCCGTTGAAGCATGGATGCTGAAGCACGCTGCTGCTGACGAACAATGGAGATGGCTTTTTCCACCAATCCATCGTCTTCATCTTCATCGGGTTCTTTCAACAGGGTTTCCCACGGCGGCACTTCCACCGTGTCGCTATCCCAATTCTTTTGCCAATACGAGATGATGCGTTCGATCTCCATGTCGGTGATGAGCACACCCTGCGCACGGACGGGGTTACCCACCTCAGGGTTGAGGAAGAGCATATCACCGCGCCCAAGCAGCGATTCCGCGCCGGTGTAATCCAGAATGACACGGCTGTCGGTACCGGACGCCACCGCAAATGCCAAACGCGCCGGGAAGTTCGCCTTGATGAGACCCGTCACCACATCGGTGGATGGACGCTGGGTGGCAACTACAAGATGAATACCCGTGGCACGCGCCATTTGCGCAAGACGCACAAGATTATGCTCGGTCTGATCCGGCGCAGACATCATCAAGTCGGCGAGTTCGTCGATAATGACCACAATACGCGGCAACGTCTGTCCATCGGCTGAGCGGGAAACCTTCTTGTTATACGAGTTCAGATCGCGCGCGTGCATGGCTTCGAGCAGACGGTAACGGTGTTCCATTTCAACGACCACCCAGCGCAACACACCGAGAATACGTTCAAGGTTCGTTTCCACTTTGCCGTAAAGATGCGGCAGTCCATTGAAGCGGATCAACTCCACCATCTTGGCATCGATCATTACAATGCGCAATTCTTCAGGGGTGTTGTTCATGGCAAGACACGCCGCAATGGAAGTGACACAAACCGATTTACCCGAACCGGTGGAACCAGCGATCAACAAATGCGGCATACGCGCCAGATCTGCCATGAGCGGGTTGCCGGAGACGTCACGTCCCAATGCGATCGTGAGCGGTGCGCCAACTTTGTAGTAGGCGTCGCTTTCCAACAACGCCCGCATGCGAACGGTGGAACTGCTGGTATTGGGGACTTCGATACCGACATACGGTTTGCCCGGCACTGGCGCTTCAATTCTTAAACGTTGGGCGGAGAGCGCCAACGCAAGGTCTTTCTCCAGTGAAGCGATCTGCGCCACACGGACCTTCAATAGTTGAGCGTCTTCCTCTTCAGTGCCTCTGCGAATGAACCCCGGCTGAACAGCGAACTGTGTCACCGACGGACCAACACGATAGCCAACGACTGTTGCTGGAATACCGAACTCGGAAAGGGTTTTCATGATGAGCCCGGCGGTCTGGTTGATGGTACGTTCGTCCGCGCGGACGGCAGAGTCACCCATCAATACGGTGAGAGGCGGTAATATGTCATTGCGCGGGGGCGGTTTGAGGGTTTTTTCCTGTTTCTTTTCGGCAGGTTTCAACTGGGTGCGGAATTCAGGCGGCAAGGCTGGAGCACGCTTTTTGGGAGGCGCCGCTGCTTCTTTGGCAACTTCGGTCGTTTCAATTGCTTCCTGTTTCACATCCGGCTCAGGCATGGATACGATCACCGGCGCTTCATCTCCGGCGATGCGAACCAGCCAGGCTTCGAGCTTTGCCCACAGACCAAAGCCTGTGGCAACGGCAAGCGCCCAAAAAATGAACAGAATGAGCGTACCAGCGATCGCTCCCAGGTTTTGCCAGAGCAGGCGCACAAGCCCCCACCCCAAGCGGCCGCCGTCCATGCCGGATTCAGCCCGGAAGAGGTCATTGCCTGAGAAAACAGCGAGCAAGCCCAAGGTCAGAAGAGAGGCGAGTTCAAGCGCAAGGATGCGCCCCCACTTGACAGGCATCCGTTCCAGTTGGAGAAGGGAAACCCCAAGAGCGCCTATTCCCAAAAGGATGAGCAAACTGCCCCAACCGAACCAGATGCGCAACACACCGGCAAGCGGCGTGAGCAAAAAACCGTCCGTCCAGTTCCACAAAGCGAGGAGCAGCATGAACGCAAATGCGATCAACCCCACTCCGGCGATGTCCAGCAGGATGCGCCCGAATTGAGTGTTGATGCGCGCCAGGCGTTCGATCCAGTCGCTGCGCGGGGAGAGTTCTTCCTGTTGGAAGCGCCTCGTTTCGGGCATGGATTATTCAAACCTCATGCTGAAGCCAAGGCGGTGATGCGCGGCATCCAGGTGCAGAACGCGCACTTGAATGGATTGCCCTTCGGAAAGGAATTCTTTGAGCAGGATGCCTTCCTCGTGCGGAATTTCAGAGGCGTGAACCAATCCTTCCACACCAAATTTATCGAGGTGGGCGAAGACACCATAAGAAAGGACACTTGTAATGGTGGCTGAATGAATAGACCCAACCGGGAATTCGGCTTCGGCATTTGCCCACGGGTTGGGCAGCAGCCGCTTCATACTCAATGCTACACGACAGCGTTCGGGGGCAAGGTCCAGCACCTGCACATCAATGGAAGATCCAAGTTTGACCAGTTTCGACGGGTGCGTGACACGTCCCCATGAAAGCTCGGAGATATGCACCAAGCCTTCCACACCGCCGAGGTCTACGAACACACCAAAGTCGGTGACGTTGGTAACCGTGCCAGACACTCTTTGCCCGGAATGCAGGGAATGGAAAAGTTCGGCGCGTTTGCCGGGTTCGGTCTGTGCGGCGCGCTCCGAGAAAACCACGCGCCCGTCTTCTGGCACACATTCGATCACTTTCAAACGCAACGACCTGCCAATATACGGTTCAAGGTCACGGGCGCGGTCAAGGTTTTCCTTGCCAGCCAGATCGATCAGATGCGAAAACGGGACAAAGCCAAACAAGCCGTTGCCCTCCACCAACAGCCCGCCGCGGTTGTGCCCCGTTACGGTGAGGTCAATAATGCGATCTTTCATATAAAGATCCTTGACCTCCTGCCAGTTGATCGGCGCCTGCGGTTCTTCTGAAGCGGATTTCGCCGCCTCATTCCGGACCTCAGGCTTGGGCGGCGCCATCCGCTGAGGCGGCGTCCCATAACGGTTCTCCTCCGCCAAAACCGATTCCCACCAGCCCTCGTCGATCATGGGTGCTTCATTACTGTGTTTTGCTTTTCCTTCTGCCATCTTAAGCTCCTTATAAAATCGCCTCACCCTGCGACCTTTGCATGCCCTCCAAGTTACACAAAGGTCTTTTGACGAAAAATTAACAATAACGATATCACTGTTCCAGTTGATTGACTTCCATTTCAAGGATCGCCTTTGCCACTGCCTCAATGGCAACCCGTTGCTTTCTGTACAAGTCCGCTTCAGACATGGCCAGCCGTGAAGCCACGTCACGCACCTTGCGCCCCTCGATGAATTTCATTTCAAGAATGTTGTACAAAATCCACTCGGTGGTGAATTTGCGATCACCGCGTGGTTTAACTTCATCGACTGCGCGGCGCAGCAAAGCCCGCAGCGCATTGGGAACATTTCCGTCCTCTTTATCCGCAAGCTCACGCACCACCTGCAAGCGCGTAAGCGGATTGTTCGTCAACTTTGGTCCGCCCCAATAATGGGTAAGGGCATCCTTGACCCAGTTGGCAAGGTCTGCTTCTTGCGGAAGTGGGGCGTTCAATAAATTGGCATTCGTATCATAACGGCTGGCGGCGCGCATGCGCTGGATCATTTCCACTTGAGGTTGGATATCTGCAAGGGAACGGAAAACACGTTGCTGCAACTGGCGATCTTCAAGCGCCAAGGCGGCACGGTCTGCGAGCAGCCATAACGCATCGTGCTGCTCTTGCTCCATGTCCATTTTGCCTTCATTGCGAGCCACACCCAAAATGCCTAAAAGAGGCGGGTTTTCGTCCCTGTCCATTTCTGGACGTCTGCGGCTGTGAAGCGGGAGAATCCAGTAATTACCCCAAAGGAATTCACGGCGCTCATCACCATTGACCTGTTCCAACGCTTCAGATAGGTCTTCTTCCATAATGGTGCGGTTGCCAGCCGCCACCACTGGCAGCAGGGTTTCATCATCTAATGCCGCCACAAAGGCCGAGGGAGCCTGCAAATGGTCTCTCACAGCAGCAAGAACAGCTTCTAAAAACTGCTGCAAGTCGCCCTGTGTCAACAGGCGTTCTTCCACGTTTTGAAGCAGTTCCAACTCACCGCGATCGCGCCCATAGAACAGCCAACGTTCCCACAGCGGGGCGGCAAAAGTGATGGCATGTTCCAGTAATAGAACCGAAGCCACTACAGTGAACGGTACAAAAGCGCTGTACGGCGTACCAAGTAGTTCACCACCGCGGCGCACAACGGTCATCAACGCCAGAGTCGCGGATGCCGTCACAGGTCCGCGCATGATCCATTTGAAGAGGCGGCTCTTGATCACACGGTCGGGCCACGAAACGCCGAAGAAAGCAACCGCATACGCCATCATGATCACCAACGCCCCCACCAGTATGTTGATGATCGTTGCGGCGCTCCAAAACAGGAGTTGATGCTGAGCCGCCAGTGCATATCCAAACAAAAGATATGGGTAGGAACCCAGCGCAGGAGCAGTGGCTCCAGCCATAAGGTAGAGCATGCGGCGGCGGCCGGAACGGGTGAGCATGCGGCTGTAAGCACGATAAAAGTTGATGCCCGCCCACACCATGGCGGTTACATAAAAGACCGTGAAAATTTCAGTCCATACTGTACGTTGAAGGTACGGGGCGGGTTTGCCGTCCGGCACGATCGGACCAACCAAGTATCCAAATGCCAGCAAGATGAGAAAAAGGGCGGAGAGAAAATACATGCCGCGTACGGCAATGCGCCTGCGTCCGCGTGAGGGGCGACCCGCTGTAACCAGCAATGCATCCGAAAGATGCAAATACGCCGCAGGCAGAAACGCCAACCCGAACCATTGCAGACGCATCAGCAGGTCGAGTGCTTGTATGGTAACGGAATTATCTTGAAGTGCTTCTGCCGTGAAAACGATCACCACACACAAAAGGATGAGCGCAAACGAACGGGCCACCCTGTCACGCAAGTTGAACGATAGAGAATAGAGGAACAACGAGAACGCCGTAATGGCAATTCCCGCCGTAAGAATTTGATTGATCGTCTGGAGCCCCGCCAGTACCGTGTCCATCCAACCGTTAATCATGCAACCCTTCCGCTAAAAGTTTTGCGCGGCAATGACCGCGCGGCATGCTGTCACTTCAAGGTTTTTGCAAAGAACAGTGCCACATCTTTATTTAAGTAATATTGGTCATTATACCCGCAGAACTCAAAACCTGATTTTTGAGCAAGCCGGATCGCCGGGACGTTCTTCGATTGCAGCTCAAGGATCAGACGACGGTGTTTGCGCGCCTCTGCCCAGGACTGTCCGGCTGACAGCAAGGCGGAAGCCACGCCAGAACGACGCTTCGGCCCATCCACCACCAGATCAAGGATCCAGACCGTGGAGGCGGAACCGCGTTCCAATAAACTGATATAGCCAGTAGGGTCTGATGCATCAAGCGCCGTGAACATCATGGAGCGTTTGGTCCAGTCGTCGGGCAGGGCGAAGCGGTCGTGGGGATATTGAATGTTGATCGAGCGCGGAAGCCGCACTTCGCGGAAAGTGGTGGAAACCTGCCCGTTCTCGCGGCGAACCTCCAACTGCCAGACGGCTTCGCTTGTTGTTGTATGTTCAAAAGCAACCAGGCGGTTCAAGTCGGTTGCCACAGTGGGGCGAACTTTAATTTCAGACATAACATCCATTTCTTATTGATTTGGAACGACCTGCACCGGCACCACACATGGGGGCAGTGCTGTCCCTTGATTATCGATAACGACCAGGCGCAGTTGATAGTCGCCCGGTGTCAGCGCTGAGGCATCCCATTTTCCCAGAGCGCCCCCGATGACCACCACACGCCCGGCGGCAATGGTCGCCCAGGTATCACTACCGGATGGTGCAACTTCGTATTTATAAAAACCGAAATTTGGGATATTGACTGTTCCTGTCAGTTCTATGGTGCCTTGTATTTCTTCACCGGGAGTGGGGAAGGTCAGTTCAATTTGACCGGGGGTACACCCTGCCGCATTGGGTTGAGAGGTACCTTGTGGTTGAACTGCGAATTGGGTCTGCATTTCCGGGGAAAGTGTTCCCGTTGGGGTGGATATCAAATCCAGCGTGGGGGTGGTGATAAAGAAATCTGCGGGCAGGCTGGGAATAACAAAGGATGCGAGGAAAAACTCCACGCAAAAAAAGATAACGATCATTGCAGAAATGACCGCGGAGCGCCCAAGCCGGCGCGCAGAAAATTCCCGTTCCAGGCTGAAGACAGCCACACGCCATTCATTCCATGACTGGAACAACCAGCGAAACGAGAACAACGCACCAATAGCGAGGACGATGTAGATCAATACCTCGTATTCTGCGAGGAACTTTAAGAATTCCACCATGGATGGACCTGCCAACTAGATCGAGCGCAGCATTCCTCTTACAAGAGCTTCAACTTTGGGGGTAATCACTTTTCCGGCTTCAATAACCTCTTCATGTGTGGTGATGGTAGAGCCGTCCAGGTTGGCTTTATTGCTGATGCCCGAAAACCCAAGGACACGCATACCACCATGACGGGCTACGATCACTTCAGGGACGGTGGACATGCCCACAGCATCAGCACCGGCTAGGCGTAGAAACCGCAGGTCAGCGGGAGACTCAAAGGAAGGTCCGCTCAGACCGGCATAGACGCCTTCACGCAGGGTCAGATTGTTCTGTTTTGCGATCTTGCGGGCGATTTCGCAATACTCACGGTCGTAAGGCTGGCTCATATCGGGGAAGCGCGGACCGATCTCGTCGAGGTTGGGTCCCATAAGCGGGTTCAAGCCAGACATACCCATCAGGTTCAACTGATCGGTGATAAGCATCACATCGCCAGGGATGAAGTTTTCGTTCACACCACCAGCAGCATTGGTCACAAAAAGACTGTTTACACCCAGACGGTGCATAACGCGCACTGGCAGGGTGACCTGCCCCATGGTATAGCCTTCATAGTAGTGAATACGTCCCTGCATGACAATGACGGGCTTGCCTTCCAGCTCACCAATGACGAAACGACCGGTATGTCCATGTACGGTGGATACGGGGAAGTTCGGCAGGTCGCTGTATGAGATGAAGACCGGATTCTGGACAGAATCAGCCAACCCGTTCAGCCCTGAGCCGAGAATTAATCCAACCATTGGTTTGATGGAGATCTTTTTTCGGATGATATCCGCTATTTCGTCAATTTGTGCAAGGGAGATATAGTTTTGCATCTACATGGCCTTTTAGGTGAATTACAAACCGCGTAACCCCATGAAAACCGGTTTGCGCGGGCGATTATAACAGAAATGACTCTCGCCATTTTTTTATAAACCGGAGGGGGAAAGGTAGTAAATTTCCATTTCTTATGCTATCCTCAGCCTGCATGGAACAATCTTCCGAAAAAAATTTCAACATCCTGGCATCACTGCTTCTTCAGGGTATCGGAGCGTGTTTGATCCTGATCCCCGGCCATGTAGGTATATCCACAGACAGTGGGAATGTGTTACTGCATAATCTGGCGGGGTTATTATGTTTTATAAATGCCATTACCATTCAGGTGTTCACCATAATGACCATCAAAGAATGGAAAGAACGGTTCATTAAGATTAGCGGGGGAATCCTTTTGATAATTACAGGCGGGATGCTTTTTTCGAACGGTCAAAAGATCGGTGCATTTGCAATGGTCACCAATGGAACTTTGCTGCTTGCTGCATTGAGCCCGTGGCTGGAGCGATTCAGGAAAGAGACCAGTTTTCACTGGACGATTGTGGCATTTTCATTCTTTGCGGGGTTGGGCTTGTTATTTTCGGAATCGGAAAGTGACCC
>JBAIYF010000651.1:0-3242 GCA_037916115.1 Anaerolineales bacterium | reverse complement strand
TCACCGACGATGAGGATCAGAATAATGCCAATGGGAATGATAAAAAATAGCAGCGTCCAGTCGTTGCGTTCGCGCTTTTCGGTGGTGTTCATCCCTGCTTTTCCTTTCCGGTTTCCAATGGAATGGAAACGATGAATTGACTGCCAGGCATGGTCTTTTCATTATGCCCTGGGCTTTCCACACGGATGCGTCCGCCATGAGCCTGTATAATGCCGCGCGCAATGGCAAGCCCAAGCCCGGGTCCGCCGCCTTTGAACTTCGTCTTGCCGGTGGAGTGAAGCAACACTTCTCCGGTCTGGTGAAATTTTTCGAAGATCAGTTCGTGCATTTCAGGGTCTACGCCAATCCCGGTATCTTTTACTGTCACTTCCACCTGGGGCGGTTCAGAGCCATTGATGTATCTGCCGCACACATCCACTCGACCGCCATCGGGTGTGTACTTAATGGCGTTCATAATGAGATGGTGGAATACCTTCTTAAGCATATCGGGGTCTGCCTTGAAGACGGGCAGGTTGGCGATACCATCTGTATTGAACTGGATGTTTCGTTCTTTGAAAGCGGGGGCAAATTCCTTGTAAACGCCCGCAATGATCGGCTCAAGCTGCATATCGAACTTTCGGAGCACAAGCGCATTGTTATCAATGCGCGATACGTCGAGCATGCTGTCCACTACATCGGTCATACGTTCGGCGCCGTCTAAAATCCCCTGGGCAAGGTACTGCATATCGGGGTTATCCTTCAGATCCTGTGAAAGCATTTGGGAATAACCCATAATGATGGTAAGTGGAGTCCGCAATTCATGCGCCGAGATCTGAATGAAGTTACTCTTGGTCTTGTCTATTTTTCGCAGGGTGTCGTTTGTCTTTTCAAGTTCATCCGTCCGCTCTTTTAGACGCGTGGTCATTTCGTCGAACGTGCTGGCTAGCGTGCCGATCTCATCACCTGTGCGGATCCCGGTGCGGCGATCCAAGTCTCCGCCTGCAATAGCCTGGGATGTATTCACCAGCGAATACAAAGGCACGATGATCATGCGTGAAACAAAATAGCCGATCACAATGACCGCCAGCATCAATGCCGTAAAAATAGAGACGTATACTGTTCGGTTACTCGCACCGAATTGAACCACAAAATCGGCGGGCAACGCAACAGCAAATACCGCAATACGGTCATTGCCGATCTGCAGGGGCGCGCGCCCAATGGTATAGGGACGTCCGGCAATATCGATGTTAATTCCTGTTACCAGCCCCTGCTCATCTTTATTGACAATGTCTTTATATTCTTCCGAAGTAATCTCAAGCGATGAAAGTGTTTCAGCGTCTGCGGAACCGAACGTTGTATCCAGCACCTGTCCGCTGTTACTGTAAAGCACAATATCGGCAAGCGCGTTCTGTTTGAAGGAAGGCAAGATCGTTTGAACCGATGTGCCGACGACAATGACACCATCAAACTTCTTGTCTGCCGAGATCGGCAGAGCCGTGTAGTAGTAGATCTGGTTATTCAGAAAATTTCCACCCAATGCGCGGCGCGGCGGATCATTGGGATTTCTATCTGAAAGGAAAGGGGCAACAATGGAAGAACCCGATGCACCCGTATTTTCATTTACAACGATCGTCTCGCCTGAAGCGCCGCGAATCAAATGCAAAACCTCATCCCCTTGCGGCGACACAATGATAATATTCTCGACCACCCCAGAAACAAAATACGGCTCAACGAGCCGCTGTAGTTCTGCACGATCTTCCTTCACTACCGCGTCCACAACCCCTTGTATAAACGCAATACGCATTGCTTCATTAACCTGCTGCGATTCCAACTGCACAAAATTATCCGACACCACCCTGCCCGCCTCAAGCAACTGATTGGTCAGACGTTCCTCCAATGAACCGGTCACGAGGCGTGTTACAACATAGACCCCGATCAATGAAACGACCACGGTCAAAAGAAGAAACGGCAAAGCGACTTTCAGGCGTATGCTCATTTATGAACCGATACAAATAGCCACGGTCATTATACAGGCCTCCGTACTTGGATGCCAGTAAATGCAACTTAATTATAATGTCCTAAAGCCAATTTTCACACTTTTCCCTCCTAAAATGGACAATAAAAGGGGAAATTCTCTCGCCCCCTGCCGCCTCCACCCCTACCTCTGCCTGCCTCCTCCCTGCGAAGCTGCTTCAACGCCTTTAGCTCATCCCCTGACAAAAGCCCCCCGTATGGTGGCGTATTTACGCTGTGCGTTTTTGGAACAAATGTATCACCCAAGCCGCAACCACATACCAAATTACAACATCAAACACAAGATACAAGCCATTGAACTCGGAACAATTCCCGCCGGGTTGGCAGGGTCCCCACGAGAGGAAGAACTGAAAGGGGAATCCAACCGGGAATGTATCTGAAATTCTTGAGAGCACAAACAGCCTCCAAAGTAGGCTGGAGAAAACCAGTAAAAAGAAAGCCAGAACGATCGTTTTAACAGAGGGTTTCAAAAAATTCATAGATCAGAGGCTCCCATGACATTCCACCTGCATCATCCGATTCTTTTGAGGATATCGTCTGTCAACATTTTTACGATCTGATGAAACAAACGCTTTCTCTCCGGGCGGCTCAAGCTAACATTCTCTTCATCCAAAGCCTTTTCGTATGAACTTTGCAGAAGTCCGAGTATCTGGTCGTACACACTGCCTGACATTTTTTTGTATATCCGTTCTTTAATGTTTTCACTCGAACCGGGGATTTGCTGGTCGCCAAATGGATTTTTCATCTTTACCCTCTCTTCTTCAACCAATCGGTCAACTTCTTTGGCGCCCAAGTATTAATGACATCTTTTGGCTCCAGCCAGGCACGGCGGGCGGTGGCAATGCCGTAATGTAAGACGTCAAAACCATCGTCTGCATGCGCGTCGGTGTTGATGCTGATGAGTACACCCAAGTCGTTGGCGCGGCGGGCAAAGGCATCGTCAAGGTCGAGGCGTGAAGGATGAGCATTGATCTCCAACGCTACGCCTGATTCGGCGGCGGCTTGGAAGATGGCGTCCATGTCCAAGTCTGCGCCTTCACGGTCAGGGATTTCACGTCCGGTCGGGTGACCGATTATGTCCACATGCGGGTTGCGGATGGCGTTGAGCAAACGCTGGGTGACCTTCTCTCTCGGCTGGCGCAAACTCGAATGGAGAGAGGCAACCACAAGGTCGAGAGAGGCGAGGAATTCATCCGGATAATCCAATGACCCATCGGCTTTAATTTCCA
>JBAIYF010000650.1:0-2548 GCA_037916115.1 Anaerolineales bacterium | reverse complement strand
CTCCACGGGCACGGTCGCGCCCCATCAAAACGACCCGCGCTCCTTCACGGACAAACACCTCAGCAACTGCCAGTCCAATTCCGGAGGTACCACCGGTTATCAATGCAGTTTTTTCAGTAAATCGCATCGCAAAACTCCTTTCAGGAAATAGTCGTTACAGGATTTTATCCTGTCTGAAAGGTAATAATCCTCACTGCCACAGCGACAATACGCGCAGTACACTCACCCCAGCATCTACTCTTGGAGGAAAACATGACTGAAAACCAAATCATCGTTTACGGCGCAGACTGGTGCGGAGACTGCCGCCGGGCAAAAAAATTCCTGTACGAGCACAATATCGAATTCACCTGGGTCAACACCGACGAAAACCCCGAAGCCGAGGAAATTGTGCGCCAGAAAAATAACGGCAATCGCATCATTCCTACCATCATCTTCCCCGACGGATCACTCCTTGTGGAACCTTCGAACGAAGAACTGGCGAAAAAATTCGGGGTCACCGAACCCGCCGCAAGTTAACCGCCCACAGACAAAAACATACAAACGCATGCCCTGTGTATAATGCAGGGCATGCGTTTTAATATCTTCAAACAATCCGACATTCCCGAACGCTATCGTTCAAACTTTATCAACCTTTATTTGGATATAGCCTGGTTCGGCGTGCTAAGCGGTACGGCGGTCAACTTCCTCAATGTGTATGCCACCCGCCTGGGTGCGAGCGGTCTCCAGATCGGTCTGCTCACCGCCACATCCTCCATCGTCAATCTATTCCTGGCCATCCCCGCCGGGCACTGGATCAGCAAACGCCACACCGGCAAGGCTGTCTTTTGGTCATCGGTGCTCTTCCGCCTTGGCTACTTCCTCTGGGTTCCCCTGCCGTGGATCTTCAACGAACAGGGGCAGATCTGGGCGCTCATCGTCCTGACCTTCCTCATGGCAATTCCACTCACCCCATTGGGTGTGGGCTTCAACGCGCTCTTCGCCGAAGCCGTTCCCATACAATACCGTGCGCGAGTAGCTGGCACACGCAACATCACCTTCGCCATCGCCTACATGCTCACCTCGCTTATTACGGGTGTGATCCTTGAGAATACCCCTTTCACAGAAGGCTATCAACTTGTCTTCGCGATCGGAGCGATCGGCAGTGCGATAAGCAGTTATCACCTCTATCACATCAAACCCTTGATGGAAGAAACCGCGCCTCAATCTCCACCGATCCCTGTCTCTGACCCCAGACCTTCAGCACCCCGTGGCATTTTCGCCGCCTTGCGTCTGGATATCTGGAAATCGAGTTTCAAGAAAGTACTGATCGCGCTTTTCATCTTTCATTTTGCCCATTATCTATCCAATCCGCTTTATCCGATCTTCAATGTGCGCGTGCTCCACCTGAATGACTCGCATCTTGGCGTGGGGACTGCGCTCTACTATCTCTCCGTCCTGCTCGCATCAACCCAACTTGGGCGCATCGTTCACCGGCTTGGTAATAAGCGCGTCACCGGGCTGGGCGTGGCGGGTATGGCATCTTATCCGCTCATGCTGGCATTCGCAGAGAACGTCTGGCAGTTTTACGGACTTTCCTTTCTCGGCGGTTTTCTCTTCGCACTGGTCAACGGCTCGTATGCCAACTACATGCTTGAAAACATCCCGCCAGATGACCGTCCGCCGCACCTGGCATGGTATACCATCATCTTCAATCTTGCCACCCTGCTCGCCTCCCTGCTTGGACCCATTTCCGCCGATGTAATTGGCTTGATTCCTGCGCTGATCGTCTTCGGCATAGCCCGCCTATTGGCAGGGTTTTACCTGCTCAAGTGGGGTTAATCCATTCATGCTAAAATCATCGCTGTGACAGAAAACATCAAAATCATTGCAACCAACCGCAAAGCCGGTTTTGAATACGCTCTGCTCGAAAGGTTCGAGGCGGGCATTGAATTGAAAGGCTCCGAGATCAAATCAATTCGCGCCGGGCAGATCAGCATCCAGGAATCGTATGTGGATGTGGAACTCGGCAAGGAAGCCTGGCTTCTCGAAGCGCACATCGCGCCGTATGAGCAGGCTGGCAAGCATTTCAACCACGACCCGCGCCGAAAACGCAAACTGCTGCTGCACAAAAAAGAGATCCGTGAGTTGTGGAACAACGTGCGCATCAAGGGCATGACCATCGTGCCGACCCGTGTGTACCTCAAGGACGGGCGCGCCAAGATCGAGATCGCGCTTGCCAAAGGCAAGAAGGCTTACGACAAACGCGAAACGATTGCCAAGCGTGATGAAGCGCGTGATAAAGAACAAGCGATGAGAGTTCGTTGATATCTTTCTTCTTTCCTTTTTTGAGGGAAGAAGAAAGAAGAAAGAGTTTTCAATGCCACCTTCTACGATTGGCGGAATCAATCTGCTGCCCGAGCCGGAAAAGCGCGCGATCTATTCCAAGTACATTCCCCAAGCCCTGCTGGAAAAATTCAACCTGCCCCCGTTGACCTCTGCCGCCGGATATAACCTGCTGCAATTCAACTTTGACTCCGGCACCACCGATGTACAGATGCGCCTGTTTCAC
>JBAIYF010000649.1:0-4054 GCA_037916115.1 Anaerolineales bacterium | reverse complement strand
TTTGTGTACAGCAGTGTTCTGTTGACTCTCGCTGCTTTTATTTGGACACGTTTGGTCATTCGCGGGCTGACCATTGAACGCGCCACCCGTCAGTTTCGTGCCAATGTAGGCGATGTGTTCGAAGAGCAATATAAATTGACCAACAATGGCAGGATACCTGCTTCATGGGTCGAAATTTCAAATGAAACCACCATGCCGTTTTCGGCTGGGTCACGTTTATTTACTTTAATGCGCGGGAAGCAGATGCGCAACTATACAGCGCGTACCTGGCTTATCCGTCGCGGCAGTTTTCAACTGGGACCGACCCGCATCACTACGGGCGATCCTTTTGGGCTGTTTACCGCTTCCCGGGTATTTGCACCCATAGGGTCATTGATTGTTTTTCCCATGATCTATGAAATTCAATCTTTTCCCTCTCCAAAAGGGATGCTGACAGGGGGGCAGGTCATTCGCAAAAAATCACCGGATATCACACCACACGCTTCAGGTGTGCGGGAATACGTGACCGGCGACGCCATGAAGCGCATCCACTGGCCCACCAGCGCACGGCGTGGACGTTTGATGGTAAAGGAATTCGAACAAGACCCGCAGGCTGAGGTCTGGCTGTATTTTGATGCGCAGAAGAGGGTTCATTATCAACAGAAATACGAGGAGCAGGAAGTTCCCTATCAGGATATGCTCCTGAAAAAACGCCCCAAGATCGAACTCCCGCCAGTTACGTTGGAATATTCCGTGAGCGTGGCAGCTTCACTTGCGAATTATTTTTTGCGCCAGCGCCGGACTGTAGGTTATGCCAGTGCAGGGCAGACTTATCACGTCATTCCGGCGGAGCGCGGCGAAAGACAGGAAGCGAAGATACTCGAAACCCTTGCTTTCGTAAAAGCGGATGGCGACCTTTCTCTCGCCGGATTGGTCGCCACACAAGCGGCACTTTTGCCTCAGGGTTCAAGTGTTGTCCTCATCACACCTTCCACCAGTCCAGATCTTCTGCACGCAGTAGATGACCTGCTGCGCCGCTTCCTTTCGCCCATTGTTGTGCTGCTCGATGCCAAAACTTTTGCCGGACCCACCGGCTCAGTCGAACTGGCAGACTCTCTGCGCGAGAGGCGTGTTCCAGTTGTTACTATTGCATGTGGCGCAGATCTTTCGCTGGCACTTTCAGAAGTAACATCCAAATCCACACTTCAGGAATTTCACGCATGGCAAAAACCCGAATTCTCACCCTTGACCTGAATTTTCAAAATAAGACGCAAGCCATTGCTTCGTATCTGATTCGTGATGGCGATGCCGTGGTGCTGGTGGAAGCCGGACCCGGCTCGACTCTTTCTGCGCTGGAGGCTGGTCTGGCGAAAGAAGGCTTATCTCCCCGAAACGTGACTCACGTCCTGCTGACACACATTCATTTGGACCATGCCGGTGCAGCAGGCTGGCTTTCGCAGCAAGGCGCGGAAATTTATGTGCATCCCATCGGCGCTCCGCACATGCTCAACCCGGAGAAGCTGATTGCCAGTGCAACACGCATTTACGGCGATAGGATGAACACGCTTTGGGGGGAGTTCCTGCCTGTGGCGCAGAGTCAACTCAAGGTCCCGAATGATGCGGAAGAGATCGTCATCGGTAATTTGCGTTTTCTTCCTGTCAATACGCCGGGTCACGCCGAGCATCATTATTCCTATATTTTTGAAGATGTTTGTTTTAGCGGGGATGTGGGCGGGGTGCGTATTCCTGGCTTTGCATATCTTCGCGCGCCCATGCCGCCGCCTGAATTGCATTTCGGGCGCTGGCGTGAAAGCCTTGCGCGTTTGCGCGGATTGAATATTGCCCACATTGCCCCGACCCATTTTGGCATGTTCGATGATGTAGGCTGGCATTTGAACACGCTCGACGAAACGTTGGCGGCGATGGAAAAATGGTTGGAAACCGTAATGGTGAAAGACCCGTCCATTGAGGAGTTGCGGCAGGAATTTACGACCTGGATGGAAGAGGAAAGCCGCGCGAAGAACCTAAGCGCCGATGTGGTGCGGGCGTATTCGCTTTCGAACCCGGTGGGTATGAGCGCCGATGGGCTGATGCGCTACTGGAAAAAGGTGCGACAGGCGTAATTTGTCATACCGATTGCGTGATGCTTTGGACGTGCCAAAATAGCACAAAAAAGATATACTTTCGCTTCGAGGAGTAAAAACGGATATGAAGAAGAATTTTATTGCGATCTCCGACTATTCGTCGGATGAGATTAAAGATCTGCTCGACCTGGCAATTAAGCTGAAGAAGGAATATTTTTCGGGGGGGAACAAGCCTATTTTTCAAGGCAAGGTTTTGGGAATGATCTTCCAGAAACCGAGTCTGCGCACCCGTGTTTCGTTCGATATGGCCATGCGCCATTGCGGCGGCGATGCATTGTATCTCTCGCCGAATGAAATCGGCTTGGGTAAGCGCGAATCCATTGCGGATATTGCCCGGGTGCTTTCCGGTTATGTGCAGGTGCTTATGGCTCGCACGTTCGACCATGCCCATGTGGTGGAATTGGCAAAGTGGTCGGATATCCCGGTCATCAACGGTTTGAGCGATTACAACCATCCTTGTCAGGGCATGGCAGATGCGCTGACCATTATGGAAAAATTCGGCACGAATGCAAAAGGCTTGAACGTAACCTATGTCGGTGATGGCAACAACGTGACGGTTTCGCTCATGCATGTTGCGGCTCAGTTGGGCTGGAACTTTACCGTTGCCACCCCCGAAGGCTATGACACGAACCCGACGGCGGTGGAGATTGCTAATAACATTGCAAAGAAAACAGGCAGTAAATTCAACTTCTTGCGTGACCCGCATGAGGCTGTGAAAGGCGCTCACGTGATCTACACAGACACCTGGACCAGCATGGGTCAGGAAGAAGAGACCGCCAAGCGCGAGAAGGTCTTCCCGCCTTATCAGGTCAATGCCAAATTGGTCAGTGAAGCGGATAAAGATGTGATCGTGATGCATTGTCTGCCTGCGCACCGTAATCAAGAATTGACCGATGACGTGGCGGACGGTCCGCATTCTGTCATTTTCCCGCAGGCTCATAACCGCCTGCATGCCCAAAAGGCGATACTGGCGCGTCTGCTTGGCGCGGCGTAAGTTTATAAAAAATCACCAAAGGATGCCTGATTAATGAAAACCCAGGAATTTATTGAGATCGAAGAGCAATACGGAGCGCACAACTACCATCCGCTTGATGTTGTTATTGAAAAAGCGGAAGGGGTGTGGGTGCATGATGTGGAAGGCAAAAAATATCTCGATTGTCTCTCCGCGTATTCGGCGGTCAATCAGGGACATGTCCACCCTGAAATTTTGAAGGCGATGCTCGATCAGGCAAAGCGTGTTACGCTCACGTCGCGCGCCTTCCGCAACGACCAGTTACCGTTGCTTTACAAGGAGCTCTCCGAGATGACAGGCTATGAAATGTCGCTGCCGATGAACTCGGGAGCCGAGGCAGTGGAGACTGCGGTAAAGCTCGCCCGCAAGTGGGCGTATGTGGTCAAGAAGGTGCCGCGCCATCAAGCGGAGATCATTGTGGCGGGTAATAACTTCCACGGGCGCACAGTCACCATTATTTCGTTCTCCACTGAGCCATCCTATCGTGATGATTTCGGTCCGTTCACGCCAGGCTTTGTGGTGGTGGATTACGGCGATGCCCAAGCTATTGAAAAGGCGATCACTCCCAATACTGCGGCGGTGATGCTCGAACCCATTCAAGGCGAAGCTGGCGTGATTATTCCGCCTGTTGGCTACTTGAAGAAAGTGGCTGAGATTTGTAAGAAGAATAATGTACTTTTTATTTCGGATGAAATTCAAACGGGTCTCTGCCGGACCGGGAAACTGTTCGCTGCCCATCACGAAGATGTCCGCGCGGATATCACCATTGTGGGTAAGGCGCTCTCCGGCGGTTTTTACCCCGTCTCTGCCGTGCTCGCGGACAAGTCCATTTTAGGGCTGTTCCAGCCGGGTGAACACGGCTCGACCTTCGGCGGCAATCCGCTGGCGGCGGCTGTGGCGCGCGCTTCCTTGAAAGTGT
>JBAIYF010000648.1:0-4861 GCA_037916115.1 Anaerolineales bacterium | reverse complement strand
TTGAAGATGAAGACGCTTATTACGATGCCTTGGATGCGTTCTATTACAAATACGAAGACCAATTCCTGACCGATTACTCGGCAACTCACCCCGCTGAGGATATTGCCGAAGCCTTCGGTTTCTTTGTTTTTGCCGCCCAGCCTGATGGCGATACGATTGCCGAACAGAAGATACTCTTCTTTTATCAGTATCCCGAACTTGTGCAGTTGCGGCAGCAAATATTGGCAAATGTGTGCGTGAGTTTTCCCGAATAAGATGACAAGACTCCCGATCCTTGAATCATACTGGGTGGAGGAGGGGAACTTTCTCGCCGGTGAATACCCCGGCAGTTACAGCCCCTTGGAAATGCAAAGGCGTATGGATGCTTTTCTCGAATGCGGCATTCGCACTTTCATTGACCTGACCCATCCGCATGAACTCCTGCCGTATGAACCTGTCCTCAAAGAACAGGCGCGTCTGTACGACAATATGGCGGTCTATCATCGTTTTGCCATCCGCGATCACAGCATACCCTCCGCTCAAACAATGAGCCTGATTTTGGACACCATCGATTCTGCGATTCAGAGTGGCAGCCCGGTTTATGTCCACTGTTGGGGCGGGGTGGGGCGGACGGGCACAGTGGTGGGCTGTTATCTGGTGCGGCATGGCATGTCTGCGGAGGAGGCACTCAAGCGGGTGGATATGCTGTACAAGACCCGCCCAAGCCGGGATTTCATCCGTTCGCCGGAAACTCAGCAGCAATGCGACTTTGTCCGCGGGTGGCGCGAAACGCCGGTTTCAGGGCACACGTCACGGCAGCGGTTTTGTGAGGGGTAGGCACTGCTAATGGATGGGACCCGCCCAAGGTCCAGATCTGAAGCGGCTGTTTAAAAGTAAGAAACAAGGTTGTGAATATAGTCCATGATTTGGAAGTATAATTTTCAAATCGTTTGGAGGTATTTTTGGAAAAATTGGAATTGGAACCGCTGACAGAAGAAACAAAAAACGAGGGGGATACGCAGAGCATGCGGCGTTTCTTTCTTGATATTGTTGAAACACTGGTTTTGGCGGTTGTATTGTTCGTAGGCATTAATGCGGTTTCGGCGCGCGTTCGGGTGGATGGTTTCAGTATGCGCCCGACTCTGGAAGATGGTGAGTTTGTGCTGGTAAGCAAGCTCACTTATATGTTCAGCGATTTCGAACGCGGCGATATCATTGTGTTTCACTTTCCTCTTGATCCATCAGAAGAGTTGGTGAAGCGGATCATTGGATTGCCCGGCGATAAAATTTTGGTACAAGATCAACAAGTGTATGTGAACGGTCAGTTGCTGGATGAACCCTATATAAACCAGGCGCCGTTGTATTCCGGTAGCTGGACGGTTCCCGAAGGGCATCTTTTTGTGCTTGGCGACAACCGCAACAATTCGAACGACTCAAAAGATTGGGATATGCTGCCCCAGGGCAATGTGGTTGGGAAGGCGGTTTTGATCTATTGGCCTCCGTCCATGTGGGGGGTGCTTGATCATCCCGAAATACCGGCACCGCACTAAGGCAGTTATGAACGATCTCAAAGAAACCCCCATTCCGTGTATTGAATGTCATGCAGGCGTTCTGTTACCTCGCCGCGTGACGTATCTTACCTGGCTAGGCAGTGAGTTGATCACTGTACCGCAATTCCCGGCGTGGGTGTGTGATGTGTGCGGGCGGCGGGAGTATGATGAACGGGCTGTTCAGTGGTTGAATATTTTATTGGACCCAAATGCAGGCAAGCCCACATCTACCAAGCACCGTACCGCGCCTCAACCCCGACCCAGGCGCGGGGCACAGCCGCCCATGCCTGAGTCTTAACCGGGAGCTTTTAATAATGTCGCTCGATATTTCCCCCCGTACGTATCGCTTTATTCTTGCGGATATCCTCACTGCAGGTTATCGTGCTGCTGGCAAGATCTCCGTCACCACGCATGGTGCGATGGGATTCCTAAATGATACAACCAAATCGATGTTGGAAATACATGATGCCCGCATGGCGCGGCTGCACATGCCTACCAAGCTGGTGGATCATTTTGAGATCGTGCGTTCGTTGAAGTCTCATGTTCATGCTGTATGCCTCTCGCGGCGCGAGGACCTTGGTCCTCAGGCGATCGTGCGTGGCGGTTTTACCAGTGTAATGGAATATCAAGTGCGCCTGACAACGCCTGTTTTTGAGGTGGAGGGCATCATGGAACTGCCAGGGCGATTCGACTTCACTGGTCTGGTTTCAGATGGAACACGCGAATTCCTGCCGATGTTCAACGCCACGCTGACGGCGATCCTCATTCCAACCCTGCGGGTGCAAAGCGCTGGTATTTTGGTTAACCGCAGGATGATCGACATGATCGCCCTGCTCAACCAGCGGGTGAAGCCTGAAAATTAGTCTTTGGAATTTCTTGACGCATTTCATGGTGGATGATAAAATCCCGCCCGCTTAAGAAATGCCCCCATCGTCTAGTGGACTAGGACGCGGCCCTTTCAAGGCCACGACCGGGGTTCGAATCCCCGTGGGGGCACTCGCTCGCAACCGCTTCGAAAGAAGCGGTTTTTGTTTTAACGATATGTAGGTCACGTCTCAAGCAAGATTTATGACTGATTTTTGGTATAATCTCACCAGTTCGACCATAAAGACAAGCGCAAAGACAAGTAATTCAGCAACGGTTCAGAGAGCCGCCGGGTAGTGTGAGGCGGACCGCCAAAGGATGAAATCCACTTTGCTTGCCCTGAGTTTCATCGAAGGGACCAGTCGTTCTCGGAGAGACGCCAGTCATAAGAGAATCGGGAGCGCCCGTTAGCGCGCATCCAAGGTCACGCCAGCGGCGTGGCGAAAGCAGGTGGCACCACGAGACGCCCCTCGTCCTGCAAACGGAATGGGGCGTATTTTATTTAACTGCACGTGGAGGTGCAACATGCTCGATATGAATTTGCTTCGTGAAAACCCAGAGATCGTCCGCAAGGCATTGCGCGACAGGCAGGGTGACCCCGCGCCTGTCGATTCGATTTTGCAGTTGGACGAAAAGCGCCGCGCCCTGCTCGCCCAGGTGGAGCAGCTTAAGGCGGAGCGCAACGTCGTCTCGAAAGAGATCGGCAAAATGAAAGACGCGGCAGAGCGCCAGTCCAAGATCGAGGCGATGCGTGTGGTGGGCGATAAAATCACAGAGTTGGACAAAGAAGTGGCGGGAGTCGAATCTGAACTGAACTATCTCATGTCCACGCTGCCGAACATTCCCGACCCGCGTACGCCCTACGGCAAGGACGACAGCGAGAACATCGTCATCAAGACGGTGGGGGAGCCGCGCAAGTTTGACTTCACCCCGCTTCCGCACTGGGACCTCGGACCTGCGCTCGGCATCATTGACTTTGAACGTGGCACCAAGCTGACCGGCTCGCGATTCTACGTGCTTCAAAAAGCAGGCGCACGTTTGCAGCGTGCCCTGATCGCGTGGATGCTCGACCTGCACATCCGTCAGGGTTATCAGGAAGAGTATCTGCCGTTCATGGTCAAGACTGCCACGGTTTATGGCGCGGGGCAGTTGCCCAAGTTTGCAGATAATCTCTACAAAGACCACGAAGAAGATTATTACTTTGTGCCGACAGCCGAAATTCCACTCACTGGTCTGCACATGGACGAGATCATGGATGAGGCGATGCTGCCGCGTCAGTACACGGCGTACACGCCCTGCTTCCGTCGCGAGAAGATGAGCGCCGGGCGCGACGTGCGCGGCATCAAACGTGGACATCAATTTGACAAGGTCGAGATGTACATCTACTGCAAGCCCGAAGAATCGGAGGCTATGCATCAGAAGATGCTGAAAGACGCCGAAGAGACCTGTGCGCAGTTGGGCATTCCGTATCGCGTCAAACAGCTCTGCACCGGCGATATCGGCTTCGGCGCGACCATGACCTACGACCTCGAATTGTGGGCGCCCGGCTGTAACGAGTGGCTCGAAGTCTCATCGGTCTCGAACGACACCGACTTCCAAGCCCGCCGCGCGAATATCAAGTATCGTCCAGCCGATGGCGGCAAGGTCAAATTCCCGCACACGCTCAATGGCTCCGGCTTGGGTCTGCCGCGCGCCCTTATTGCCGTGATGGAAAATTACCAGCAAGCCGACGGCTCCATCGTCGTCCCCGAAGTCCTGCGCCCGTGGATGGGCGGCATCGACGTCATCAAACCGTGACGTTGAAGAACCAAACGGGTTAATATTCGTACATAAGGCATCGGAGTTTTCATTTTCCGGTGCCTTTTTTCATCAATAAGGAGAACCTATATGGATCCGCTAGCGTTGGAACAGTTCTTACTGGTGTTTCTTGAAGTGATCACCCTTTTTGTGCTGATCTTTGGTCTGCTCGGGCTGCTGATACCGGTCTTCCCCGGGTTGGTGGTGATGTGGATCGCCATCCTGATCTATGCCATTGTGCAATCTGGGTTGGGCAATATGAATTGGGTTACCTGGCTGTTGTTCGTGCTTATCACCCTGTTGATGATCGGTGGAAATATTTCCGATAATTTCATCATTGCCAAACACATGCGTGACAAAGACATTCCCTGGAGTTCCATTCTCTGGTCGTTTGCGGCGGGCATTGTGGTCAGTTTGTTCTTCACGCCCATCATGGGCATCATTGCCTCGCCTGTGGCACTCTACCTTGCCGAGTGGCGCAGGTTGAAGGATAAGGTGCTTGCCATGGCGAACACCAAGGCGTGGATGACTGGCTGGGGCTGGTCTGTCGCAGCACGGATGGGCATTGGCGCGGTGATGATCGCGTTTTGGGGTCTTTGGGCGTGGGTGGTAGCGTAGAAAAGAAATAGGAAGAAGGAAATAAAAAGGCTTGGCGGATGATGCCCAAGCCT
>JBAIYF010000647.1:0-1573 GCA_037916115.1 Anaerolineales bacterium | reverse complement strand
CAGTGACCAGTAATGAGAAACGAGTGGATGAGATGTCCGCTCGTTTTTTGTTTTGAACGATAGACTGTAGACGATAGACGTTTTTTTTCTATGGTCTATTGTCCACGGTCCGGCGTCTGTTGTCTTGTATAATCGCTTGACCATGATCAAACCTCTTATGCGCCTGTGGCGCTTGTTGCCCATGTGGCTGCATGTCTTTGTGACGAGACTCACCCAGCCGAAATTCAATGCAGGCGTTTCGGCGTTGATTTTCGATGAGCGGGGCAGGGTTTTGCTTTTCAAACATACCTACCGCAAATATGAGTGGGGCATCCCTGGCGGGGCGCTGGAATACAGGGAGCAGCCTATTGAAGCCGTGGTGCGTGAGTTTCAAGAAGAGACCGGAATGCAGATTAAAGTGGTGCGATTGTTGAGAGTGGCAAGTGCAAGAGAATTTCCGCATTTGGGAATCACGTATCTGTGTACAATAACCGGCGGCGAGTTCCAGCCGTCGCATGAGATTTCGGAGATGAAGTATTTTGATGTGAATAATCTGCCCGTGATGTTGTTCGCAGAAAAGGATTTGATCCGCTGGGCGGTGGAAGAACTCAAAAAGAATTAACCACAGAGTACACAAAGAGCACAGAGAATAACTTCTAAAAACCTTTGTGGTCTCAGTGGTCTCCGTGGTGTATGATCTTAATCTATTTGTCCGGCTTTGCCGCGATGTGCCAATAAAGTGAACACATCTTCAAGCGTGGATTGAACCGTTTCTATCGAGTTGACCGTGATTCCTTTGCCTGCTAGATACTTCGTCAGCTTTTCGGTTGACCAGGTCTTTGCATCGAGGATCACATGAGCGCGATCGCCGTGCAGGCTGGCTTGCGCGATTCCGTCCGTGTGGCTTAATTCCTCCACCGTTTCCAAAAGCGGATTCGAATCCAGGTCCCAGGCCGCGCCGTGGAGGTAGGTCGATTTCAAACCCGCGGGCGTATCCAGCGCCATCAGCTTACTGCGATACATAAAGGCAACGCGGTTGCAGTGCTCGGCTTCGTCCATGTAATGGGTGGTGATGAAAATGGTGGTGCCTTCGGCCGCCAACTGATAGATCAAATCCCAAAACTCACGACGCGCAACCGGGTCCACGCCGCTGGTCGGCTCATCGAGGAACATCAGCTTGGGGCGGTGGATCATCGCACAGCCGAGCGCGAGGCGTTGCCGCCATCCGCCGGAAAGTTCAAGGGTCGATGCGTCGGCGCGTTTTTCCAAGCCGGCAAGGTGCAAAATCTCATCGATGCGATTTTTCTCTTCTTCCTTGGGCACGTCATACACGCCCGCATAGAACTGAAGATTTTCCAGAACGGTCAAGTCGTCGTAAAGCGAAAACTTTTGCGACATGTACCCGATCAACGGCTTGACCTTTTCCGGTTCCTTCGCAACATCCAGCCCCAAAATTTTGGCGGTGCCTTCGGCCGGAGTAATCAGCCCGCACAACATGCGGATGGTGGTTGTCTTTCCGCTGCCATTCGGCCCGAGATAGCCGAGCACCTCGCCCGCTTCCGCGGTGAACGAGACGTGATCCACCGCGGTAAAG
>JBAIYF010000646.1:0-4020 GCA_037916115.1 Anaerolineales bacterium | reverse complement strand
TGTAGATGACCTGGCACAATTGGCAACCGACGCGGTTTACAGCAGAGAAAACTATGTAATAGATGCCGTTGGTCCAGACTCTTATTCATTCAAAGAATTGGTAGACCTGGTAGGTAAAGCCATTGGTGCAAAACGACCCCTAATTTCCATGCCGCCACGCCTGGCGCTGCTGGCTGCCCAATTTTTGAGTCTCTTCGTGAACGATGTCATCCTCACTCCTGAGGAAGTGGATGGCTTGATGGAAAACTTGCTGGTATCCAAAGAGCCTGCGCGCGCCCAAACTGCCTTCAAAAATTGGCTTTATAACAATCACGCCGCAGTCGGTATTCGCTATGCATCTGAATTAAAAAGGCACTACCTATGAAACCGCATACATTTTTTCGAGCAGCCCTTTTTACGCCGTACATTCTCTGGGGCTTTTGCGTGCTGCTGCTCATTCCGCTCACAAGCATTCCGGCGGAACTCTCTGAAAGTCTGAACATCTTCTTGATCCCAGCAATGTTTTACACGATTGGCATTCTCCTTTGGTTTTTACCCTATACGATCTTGACAATCACATTATGGATATGGAGCATAAATAAACCAATCACCTCTCTACGCCAGGCGGCACTGCTCTCCCCTATTTTTTTATCCTTCCTGATGATAGGCGAAGCTGGTTTGATCTATCTCTTAACAAACGATATTACTGAGTTTGTTGAAAGTGCCTTCAGTATTTTTGCCTTTTTTGGAGTGCTTAGTCTGGTTTTTGGTTATTTGTGCGTAGGTATTGCCTTCGGCATGCACCAATTACTTCAAATAAAAGGTTTGATCGCTGTAGAGAACACTTCACCCCCATTCGCATAAATCAATCTATCGGCACAATGCCGATGCAGGTGGGACTGTCCATACAGCCATAAAATTTCTTCCCGCTCAATTCGCCGGAACGATGGACCCGTAACACCATCATCTTGCCGCAGACCGGGCAATTTGGAACCGAGTCCAACTCCAAACTTTCTTTTATCTGACCGGTCTTAACCACTGCAAGCTGGAATAAAGCAATAAGATCTGCGGCGACAAAGGATTCGCTGACAGGCACATGAACCAGGGGAATGCCCGCATCAGCAAATAACTCAGCCAAAAATTGATCTGACTCCCGCATCCCTGTCTTCGATATGGACTTGACCATCTCCACGCCGAATGCAGGAGCAAAAGTCATTTGATCACAAAGCAAAAAGTCCACATGTTTACGGAATATCTTGTTAAAAAAATGGACATTTTCATTTGGACGCACAATCATGAACAGGTCTGAAAGCGCCACTTTCGGACAGACAATGTAACGCCCTCCCATCAAATCGCCGAGCAGACGAAAAAGAGCCGCTTCCGTTGCACTTAGGAAGGGCTCTCTTAATCGATAGGGCAGTCTGTCTTTTTTTACCTCGGTCATGATGTTCTGATTATAAGTGAGGATGCTGTCTAAGTACAGAAATCCATTCGCCTTTAACGCATCAATTTTAATATCTCGGTCTTGAGCGCAGCATTACTAGCCAAACCTTCGCCGTGAGTGTGTCCCTCCGCCCCATCCCATGAACCGAAGAATCCCCCCGCCTCCTGCATAATCACCGGGTACGGACCGCAATCATACACGTCCATTCGTGGATCAAGAGCTACCTCGGCACGACCGGTTGCAACCAGCAGGTAGCCATACGCATCCCCCCAGGTACGGAGCAATGCGCCGCTTTCTTCAAAGCGCCTGGTAATTCCTGGCTGCTTTCTTTCAAGGTGCTGAAAATCAGAGGTGACCACACAGGCTTCTGAAAGTTTACTCACGCTCGAAACACGTGCGCGGCGCCCATTCCACCAGCAACCAAGACCATCTCCGGCAGTCAACATTTCATCCAATGGTGGGAAGTAAGCCGCTCCCACTTTTACAACACCCTCGATCTCCAATGCGATCAGCACGCCATACAATGGTACCCCCTGCACAAACGAGATCGTCCCATCAATAGGATCCACGATCCAGCGAAATGCGTGACCATTGCTGCTATCCCCATACTCCTCCCCTACAATTCCATGCCCGGGGTATTGTTTCTCCACTGCAGAGCGGACAAACGCTTCAGCTTCACGATCAGCAATCGTTACCGGGTCGTTGTTCTCTTTGCGGTCTGGTTTCACCCCTGTGTTGAAGTACCTTAAAGTAATCTTCCCCGCGTGATACGCAAGGGAAGTAGCAAATTCGAGATAGGATTGAAGGTTCATAGGAGTTTGGCAAGCAATTCCTTTTCCTGAGATTCGTTGTTTATTTCACCATCCAACCACGCCGAACGCAACCGAAGGAGTATCTCACTAAACTGCGGACCCGGCGGCAAACCCATTGCCTTCAAATCATTGCCGGTTGTACGCGGCTTGACATGCCGCCAGATGGAAATATAACTCAGCAACGCATTCTCGCGCGAAACGAGATACACCGCATAGATCGAAAGCAATGGAAGTTTTTCTAAAGCATACGTCCACACACTCGGCGGCGAATCCACAAGGTGAGGCAGGCTACGTTTCAACTGCGCCCCCGCCCAGACGTTCAACGACATCTCATTTGAAAAATCAAGCCGGTTCACAAGCAAAAAAATCTCTTCTTCAGAAAGATCCATGAACCACAATATAAAACCCATCGCCCGCCGATCTGCCTGCACATCCAGGCGCATGTCCATCTCAAGATAATCAGCATAGTTCTGGTCGAATTCAGGCATGTTTGGGTGTATAAAACTCAACACCCCTAAATTGACTACGCGCAACAACATTTGCGCAGCACTATCTTCATCAAGGATCAGGTCCAATTCGTTGCGCAAACGTTCACCGCTCAAAGACTCAAGAACCTTGAGCGACTTTTCATTGATGGCAGCCAGCGTTTCAGGTTCAATAGAAAAACCGTAACGTGTTTCATAGCGGATCGCGCGGAAGATGCGGGTTGGGTCATCCACAAAAGAATTGGGATGAAGAACACGGATCACTCCCCGCTCGAGGTCTGCTTGCCCACCCAATGGGTCTAGGATTTCGCCCAAGCCTTTTGAGTCCAATCGCAGCGCCATGGCGTTGATGGTGAAGTCGCGTCGGCGCAGGTCATCTTCGATCGTAGACGGTTTGACAGTTGGCAACGCGCCCGGCTTTTCGTAGGTCTCTGTGCGGGCTGTGATCAGGTCCACAACCTGTTCTGAGTTGGGCACATGCCAGAAAGCGGTGCGGAATTTGAAATGCGCAGTCTGCCTGCCGCCATAGACTTCGACAAGTTTTTTTGCAAGGGTGATGGCATCCCCTTCGACAATGACATCCAAATCGTTGATGGGTCTGCCCAGCAAAAGGTCACGGACGGAGCCGCCGACAAGATAGCAAGACATGCTCAGGGTTTCGGCTAGGTTGGCAATGTTCGAGAGTAGGGTCAGCTTTTCGGGGTGAATCAGGTTTGGGTCCCGCATGAGGCGCAGCATGTCATCCTTTTGCATAAATTCAATTTTACACGTATATATGCCGAGTTCAAAAATTGTGCTTTTATCCAATTTTTGAACGTTAAGGGTATAATCGGCGCATGTTAATGAACCCGAACCCGTCCCCTAGAATGTGTAACTCCTCCAGGTCTGGCTAGGTTCACTTTCGTGCGCCCAAACGGCTCCCAGACTTGGTGAGCCGTTTTTTTATTGGATGGTAAAGATGAGCAATTTGACGATCAAAGAATTAACAGAGCAAATGCACGCGCTGGTGAAGTCGAAGGGCTGGTATGAGGCTGATAGCAAACGCCCGCAGACTCCGCGTAATTTGGCGGTGTCTCTTTCGATCGAGGCTGCTGAGATTTTGGAGCACTTCCAATTCACCGATGAGATCAAGGATCGTGACGAATTGGGCAGCGAACTCGCCGATGTGACCTTGTACCTTCTGCAATTGGCATCCGTTTCAGAAATTGATCTGGAGGAAGCCGTGCTGAAGAAATTGGAAGTCAATAAAACGAGAGAATGGGATGTAGAGGAGTCGAAGGTTGAAAGTCAAAAGTCACAG
>JBAIYF010000645.1:0-4379 GCA_037916115.1 Anaerolineales bacterium | reverse complement strand
GGGGATACAGTGATTGGGAGGTTTCGAGAGTGTCTTTGGCAAGGGCAATAGCCCGCTCTGGCTCACGGATACGCAGTTGCCAGGCAAGCTCATTCATCAGGTCTATTTTTTCCTGTAAATTTTGAGTCTGTGCGATCTTTTGCTCCAGACCTTTCGTACGTGCATGCGGCAATTGCTCAGGCGCAAACACAAGCCCTCCCTAATATTTGCTGAACGGTCTTTTGAATGCAACGGCACAGATTATAAAGTAAAAAGAGGTCTTTTCACTGTTTTACTTCCAAATATGACCGTAGCCATATTCGCCTTCGAGCAGGTTGCCTTCGGCGAAACGGCTAAATCGGAATGGGGTGATATCCACAGTTTTGGGTGCGCCATCCAGAATCAATTCCACCAGGCTGGCTCCGGCGGCGGGTGACGTTTTGAAGCCGGTACCGCTCAAGCCGCAGGCGAGGTAAAAGCCGCCCAGTTCTGTGCCGCTGTAGATGGCACGCTGGTCGGGGGTGATGCCATCGCGCCCAACATGGATGGAATGCAAACCGCTCTCTTCGATCTTTGGGATGCGCTGCACCATCTGGTCGATGAGTTTATCGAGGAAGGTTGGTGTGGGCGTCTGGTCTTCGGCATCGGGCGCTTCGCCGCGCAGGGACTCGTCTTCGCCTGCCGCCAAAATGAGCGCACTGCCTTCCGGGCGGAAGTAGCAGTTGATGACGTCATCGATCACGGCGGGGATTCTTCCAAGTGTGGGCGGACGATGCAGGAAAGCGACATCGTGAGTCCACGTTACCAACGGGATGTCGACACCCGCCAGCGCGCCGACCAATTTTGCCCAGGGTCCCGCCGCATTGACGACAATCGGGCTGGAGAACTCACCTTTGGTTGTAGTGACACCGGTCACTTTTCCGCCACTTGTGTGGATGGCAGTCACCTCGCAGTTTTGGATGAGCGTTGCGCCGTTACGTTTGGCAGATTCAAGAAAAGCGTTGGTTGTCAGGGTTGCATCGGCATAGCCCGAGTCTGGTTCGTAGGCGGCGTAATCAAAATGTTCTGTTACAAGGTCTGGAAAAAGTTTGCGCACGTCATCTACGCTGATGACCGAGGTGTTGATGCCGATCCTTTGTTGGTTCGCCACATTGCCGCGCAGTTTGTCTTCGTGTTCACGTTTGGCGATCTGCAGGAAGCCGGTCTGTTGAAAGCCACATTCGCCGCCCACACGGTCTTTCCACACGCTGAAATAATTTTTGTAACTGGCATAGGTCAAATGAGACTCGGCGGCGAGGTCGTAGTGCATGCGGACCAATCCGCTGGAGTGACCGGTGGCGCCTGCCGCGCTGACGGTGCGTTCGAGGATGGCGGTTTTCAGTCCGCGCTCGGCGAAGTGAAAGGCGATGCTGGCGCCCATCACACCTGCGCCGATCACAATGACATCATAGGTTTGGCTCATGGCTGTGGTTCTCCTTGTTTTTCAAGCACCACCAGCGGAATGCGGCGGGCGGGGAAGTTACGATATTGTTCGTAGTCGGGCGTGGATTGTGCCAGCGCCTGAAAAATATGTTCGCGTTCCTGCCCTTGCGCCTCACGGGCGCGGACCTGGAACTTGTCTGCCCGAACCTGAACTTCTGCCTGCGGGTCGGCTTGCAGGTTGAGCCACCAGGCAGGGTGATTTTTTTGCCCAAGGTTCGAAGCAACCACCACAAAGGCTTCGCCATAAGGCAGGTACATCAGCGCCCGTGTGCGTGCCTGCCCGGTCTTTCTGCCGCGGGTGGTGAGCAGCAGCACGGGCAGTCCGCGTAGGGTGGCGCCGATACGCCCGGCACTCCATTGATAGAGTTTGAGATGAAGCGCCCAAAAGAGTTGAATAGCAGGGGTTGCTTTTTCTGTCATGGTGTTAATCTTGGACAACCGCCCTCGCGGAGGGGATCGAATGGCAGACCGAAGGCTTCGTAAACGGGTGCGCCGTCCCATTCGGGTTGGAGGGGCAGACCGAGGGCGAAAGCAACGGTGGGGGCGGTATCGAAGATGTGAACCGACGACTTCAATTCGCCGGGGACGACCTGTGGTCCGCTGATGATCCAGGGGATGGTCATGATCTCGGGCAGGTTTTCGCCGTGTTTGGGGTCTTCGTTCCTGCCACCGTGGTCGGAGGTGATGATGAAGAGGGTGCCTTCATAATATCCGTTGTTCTTGAGGGCTTTCAGTAGCAAGCCCAGATCGTTGTCGTTCTTGCGGTAGGCGCGGAGTTGTTGTGGGGAGAGCCAGCCGTATTCGTGCCCGGCAATGTCGCCATCGGGGAAGTGGACTAGCATCAGCCCAAATCCATTCTTAATCTCATCGACTGCCAGGTTCTCCAGCGTGATCCTGTCCTTTTCTTCATCCGTGTTATCCACAAAGCCGAAGAAGTCGGTGCTGCCCGGCTCGGTGAGTTGACGCAGTTTGAGCTTGCCGGTGACGATGCCCGTACGTAAGCCGACGGCATGGGCAAGGTCGAAGATGTCGGTGCCGATGGCAAAGCCGTTTTGCGGGACGTATTCGTTCCAGCGGACGGCGTTCTTGGCGGGGCAGGTGCCGGTGACCATGGCGGTATGGGCGGGCAAGGTGTTGCTCGGCATGATGGTCTGTGCGTTGAGGGTGTAGGCTCCGCTTTGCATGAGCGCCTTGACGTTGACCATATCGGCGGCTTCGATGGCTTCGGGTCTGAGTCCGTCGAAGGTGACGATGAGGACGCGTGATATGGGTTGGGGTACGATGAGTTCAGGCGTGGGGGAAGGTTCTTCCGGCGCGGCGAGGGGGGGTGCCGGTGTGAGAGTGGGTGTGGGGAGCGGCAGAACAGCCGTCGGCGCGGGGGAGGCGGAAGCAGGGATGCAGCCTTGAAGCAGGAGCGAGAGCAGAATCAGATAACGGGTAAGACGAGGCATGAGGGGGATGTTGTCGAGTGGGCTTAGGTTTTACAAGGGTATTTGTCGTGGACGTTGGGCTGCGGTTCGCCAAAGATCTGGAATAGGGGGAAGCCGTCCCATTCGGGTTGGTCGATTGGGAGACCGAGAGCGTAGGCAACGGTGGGAGCGGTATCGAAGGTGTAGATCTGCGAGTCGAGTATTTGCGGGGCGATGCCGGGTCCGTAGGCGACCCATGTGATGCGGTAGTCTTCGATGATCGTGCCGATGTGATTGTTTTCGTGCCCGCCGTGATCGGATGTGATGAGGAACATGGTGCTGTCGAATTTACCGTTGGCTTTGAGTGCCTTGATGATCTCGCCGAGGACGGCGTCGCCTTCGCGCAGGACTTTGAAGTATTCGCCGGACATCCAGTCGTATTTGTGCCCGCGGTTGTCGGCGCCAGCGAAGTGGATGAACATGAGTTGGAAGTCGGTTTCGAGCTGAGGCAGAACGGCGCGTTGGATGGCGGGTTCACCGTAAGCGATCTCGAACACGTCTGTGGTTTCGGGTTCTGCCATCTGGCGCAGCTTGTCCTTGCTGACGATCATGACGGTTTTCATCCCGGCGTCGTGCGCGAGTTGGAAAATATCGGGTCCTTTGGCGTAGCCCATGTACATGAAGTATTTATTGTAGACCACACCGTGGTCTTCCATGCAGACGCCGGTGAGCATGGAGGCGTGGCTGGGCGATGTGGCGGGATAGTCGATGGTGCGGGCAGTGAGCGGGGCTTGTGCGCCGCCGTCGCGCAGCATGATGAGGTTGGGCATGGGGGCGAGGTCGATGGCGTCTGGGCGCAGTCCGTCGTAGCTGATGAGGATGACCCGTTTAATATCCGCTTTGGAGGGCAGGGGTGTTGGGCTGGGGGTGAAGGTGGGCGACGGGGTGAAGGTGGGTGTGATGGTGGGGATGAGACTGGAGGTCGGTTCGGGCGTGGGGGAGAATGGCGAGAGTGTGGGCACTTCACTTGGGGCGATGTATGCCGTGGGCGAAGGAACCGGCGGCAGGGAACTGCCCCAAATGTTTGGGGCGGTTCCACAGCCGGAAAGAAGCAAGGCGAGAAAAATGAGGGTAAGGCGTTTCAGGGGAATACTCCGTAGACGATGGTCTATCGTCCATTGTCTTTTACTTCAACATCGGCATTTTGATACCGTGACGTTTGGCGGCTTCGATGGCGATCTCATACCCGGCATCGGCATGACGTACAACACCCATGCCCGGGTCGGTGGTGAGTACACGTTCCAAACGTTTTGCGGCTTCGGGGGTTCCATCGGCAACGATAACCTGACCGGCATGTTGGGAATATCCCATACCCACGCCGCCGCCGTGATGGAATGACACCCAGGTCGCGCCGCCAACGGCGTTGATCATGGCGTTGAGGATCGCCCAATCGGAGATGGCGTCGGAGCCATCTTTCATCGCTTCGGTTTCGCGGTTGGGTGAAGCGAC
>JBAIYF010000644.1:0-4037 GCA_037916115.1 Anaerolineales bacterium | reverse complement strand
CCTTGATGTTCGCATCGGGTACATCATCGATCGTCTCATAAACTGTGGAACCAATATGCACTTCCAAGCCGCCCTGCAACGTATCCTGCAGGCTAAGCCCAATTTCTGCGAGCGGAGTTCCAGCAATGTGGGTTTGCAGCACACGGTCGATCTGCTGAACCATGCTCAGCAGCTTAAATTCCAATTCGGGATCTGGCTTTGGTTTATTAGGAGCCAAGGAAATCGCCAGCGGAACCGGCTTCACCTCGGCTGGCACAACCGAGGTCGGTGTAACCGGTCTGGGTACGGGAGGAGGCGGCACTTTCGTCACAGGTTTGGAGACGACAGGCGGCGGAGCAATCGGCTTTACCGGCTGCGACTCAACAACCCCACCCTCCAGCCACGGGCGGATATGACTAAGCAATTCGATCAGGCGTTTGCGTCGATCTGGAGTGAGAGGGGCGGTCAACGGCTGACCATCCATATCGATCTGCACACGCAGCCCATCGTCGCTTTTGAGGCGCAGAAGAGAGGGCGCCTCCACAATTGCGGGCGCTTTCTTGAATTCCGCTTCGAGCGCACGGGCTTCCTCCAGTTTTTTGTTCGCGTCCGCAATTCTCCGGTCTGCCTCGGCTTTCAAAGTCTGTATCTTCTGTTCAGACTCTTCGAACTTCTTGTTCGCGTCCAAGTTGATGTTGAAATAACCGATCGCGCCGCCGATCAAAAAGATGAGCAGCCCCAAGCCCCACAACAAAATGGTGGGAATGGTGGTGGTGGCGAAATCTACCTGCATGTTATTTCCTTTCGAGCGGCTGGCAAGTTGGGCACACATGCGTGCCGCGCTGACCAACCGTAAGTTTTTGGATCTCTGTTCCACAGACAAGACAAGGCGTGCCCTCACGGTCATACACACGGAAATGGTTCTGATACTCGCCGCCGCGATAGACCCAATCGATACTGGCGCCGTTGCGGCGGATGCCTTCCTTCAATACGGATTTTATCGCTTCACACAACGCCTTTGCCTGCTCGGGCGTTACGGCATTCGACAACCCGAGAGGGTGCAGCTTCGCCATGTGCAAGGACTCGTCCGCATAGATGTTACCGACCCCGGCAAGGAAGGTTTGGTCGAGCAGCAGCGGTTTGAGCTGGCGGCTGCGCTTATGCAGGTTCTCATACAACCATTCGGGTGTGAACTCCCTGCCAAGCGGTTCCGGTCCGAGCTTGCCGAGCACGGTCTCGGGCGTATCCGTCAGCCAGACCCGCCCAAACTTGCGCGTGTCGTTGAAGGCGAGATAACTTTCCTCTCCGCGTTTGCCTTTCAAGGCAAGGATGAGGCGGTCGTGCTTTTCGGCTTGAATTTTACCTTTTCTCACCGCAAGATCGCCGCTCATGCGCAAATGTATCAGCAAACTGTAATCTTCGAGCTGGAGGATCAGATATTTTGCCCGCCGCGAAACGCCGAGGACCTTCTGCCCCTGTATCTGTTTGCTGAATTTTTTCGGCGAAGGAGTGGCAAGCGTTCTCGCCCAACGCACATCTGCAGAGACGATGGTACGCCCGGTCACATCCGGTTCGATGGTGCGGGCTACGGTTTCAACTTCGGGGAGTTCGGGCATGGGAATTAAGTGTCATGTGCAAAGTATCAGGTGTCAGGTCTTCACTTGGAACTTGACACCTGACACGTGACACCGATTTTATTCGTTAAACATCTCTCCCACCGAACGTCCTTCATGCGCGCGGCGGATGACCTCTCCCAACAGAGCAGATACGGAGAGGACGGTGATCTTATCCTTGAGCAGGTCCATCTTTTCAGCAGAGATGGGCACTGAGTCGGTGGTGATGATCTGTTTGATCGGCAACGATGCCAGCCGCTCTGCCCCGGGACCAGAAAGAATGGGATGAATGAACACAAGATAAATATCTCGCGCGCCATTCTTTTTGACAACATTGACAGCCTGTGAAATCGAACCGCCCGTATCCACTTCATCATCCACAATGATCACATCACGCCCGCTCACCTCACCGATCAGGGTCAATGCCTCGGCGTTGGCATCATTCCCGTGGCGGCGCTTTTCAATGAACGCGATCGGCATGTCCATGTCGGCGGCGTAGTTGCGCCCCTTCTTGGCAAAGCCGAGATCCACAGAGACGACCACCGGGTCGTGCATACCCGCCCGCAGGCTGTAATTAATATGATTGACCAGCAGATGCGAAGCCGTCAGAACATCGCCGGGGATGGAGAAAAAGCCCTGAATCTGTCCCGCGTGCGGGTCGAGGGTCATGTAACGGTCCGCCCCTGCCGCCTCGATCATATCCGCCACGAGACGTGCCGTGATCGGCACACGCGGCTGATCTTTTTTATCCGAGCGCCCATAGCACAGATACGGCACCACCGCCGTGATGCGCGCAGCAGAGTCCAGCTTCAGAGTCTGGATCATGATGAGCAGTTCCATCAGGTTGCGATGAACCGGTGATGTTGTGGTTTGGATGACGTACACATCCTGCCCACGGACGCTGCCCTTCAACTTGATAAAAAGATTTTCGTTCGGAAACTCGATCACATCGCGCCCGCTCAAAGGCAGGTCAAGATAATCCGCGATCTTCTGCGCAAGTTCCGGCGACCCCGTGCCGCCAAAGATCTTAATCCCTCCGTAAACTTTCAAATCGTGATGAACATGATGCATATTTAGCGCTTCTCCTTTGTTCTCGACTGCCATTCCGAACGCAGGACGCTCATAAACAGCACATCGTCATAGTTACCATGTTTATATACCGCTTCGCGCATCCGCCCTTCCAACACAAACCCCACCTTTTCATAAGAACGAACCGCCCGCACATTTTCTGCGTACACCCGCAAAAAGATCCGGTTCAAATTCAACGTCTCAAACCCGTGCTTTATCAACAAAGTCATCGCTTCGGCACCGTACCCTTTGTTCCATTCTTCTTTTGCGCCGATCATGATGCCGAGTTCACAACTGCGGCTCACAACATCCATGCTAAACGCCCCACAATTCCCGATCAATTTCCAACTCTTGCCCTTGCGGACCTCAATTGAAAATGGGCGTTTGTGCGGGTCCTGTTTCATCAGGCTGTCGAACCACTCCACTTCATCCTGCATCGACTTGGGAAGATACATCGCCAGCCCGCTTGTCACTTCCGGGTCGTTCACCCACTCGTGGAATTTTTGCAAGTCCTCGCGTTCCACCGCCCGCAGCCGCACACGTTCACCATAGATGATGCTCATACATCGCTTCCTTTCAACAAACCGTTCGCCGCTTCCCACGGCGACATCTTTCTTTGAACAACTGACTCAAGCGCCTTTTCATACACCTCAGCCGTTGTTACCTCCATGAACCTTTTCATCAACCCCTCACGCAGCAGCGCCTCCAACTCGACCTCGAGCCGGGTACGCTCACGAAGAGACCAATCGCCGCTCGAACGGAGGTGTGCCACATGCTTCGCGATCGCATCCGCAAGCTCGGCAATACCCGTCCCCTCCGTCGAAACCGTCCGTTGAATGGGCGGAATCCACATTTTTGTGCTGGGATTCGTCTTTGGGGCAGCAACGCCCATGTATGTACCATGATGCTTGAAGACACGCTCTGTGGGGTGAGCCAATTCGAGCATGGTCTTCAATGCCTTCTCGGTACTTTCCACTCCAGGTCGGTCTGCCTTGTTCACCACAAGAATATCCGCGATCTCCAGAATACCCGCCTTGATGGCTTGGATATCATCCCCGAGCCCGGGCGCTTCCACCACCAACGTTGTATGCGCGAGGCGGGCAATATCCACTTCACTTTGCCCCGCCCCCACCGTCTCGATGATGATGACATCGAATCCCGCCGCATCGAAGACCTGCACCACATTGGCAGTAGACTGTGCCAGCCCGCCAAGCGAACCGCGCGAAGCCATCGAACGGATGAAAACATTCGGGTCGCCCGAAAGGTCGCGCATACGCACACGGTCACCCAGCACCGCCCCGCCCGTGAACGGGCTGGAGGGGTCCACCGCCAGGATCGCCACGCGTCGGGGCGCGCCTTCCGGCAGTTTGCGGTAGT
>JBAIYF010000643.1:0-4052 GCA_037916115.1 Anaerolineales bacterium | reverse complement strand
TCTCGACATGTGCTCAGATTGCTGCGATGAGTATGAAGCCTTACTCTCCGTGGTAGAGAATACGCAGGAAGATGAAAACGAAGGCAATAATAAAAAATGACGGGTCAAGCCCGTCATTTTTTATTATTCGTGAAATAGCTTCTCGCCTGCACGGATCGCAACATTCAAGCGGTTTTCCGCCGGGGTGATCGGGCAAGACCACATCTCGTTGTAGGCGCAGTATGGGTTGTACGCCAGGTTAAAGTCGATAAAGAAGCGCCCGCCCGGCAATGGATCAGGTTCAAGATAACGTCCGGCGGGGTACGTCTCACTGCCTGCCAGTGCATCCACAAAGGGAAGGAAAAATCCATGTTCGCTGCGGTAGATCGTCAAGGTAACTTGCTGCCCTTCCACATCAAAAGTAAATCTTCCAAAACGTTCATAATGTTGTACTCCACCCGTTGACGTCTGCATGTCGAACCCTTCTTTTATAGTAAATTCCTCCACCTTGACCTCTAATCGCAGGGAGTCATTTTCAGGGAAATACTTCAAACCGGTAAAGGTCTTTCGCTGTTCGCGGGTTAGCGGGCTTTGCGGATGGCTTCCAAAAAAAACGTCCTTTTCGGTTCGCATTACATCTAATTCTGTCATAAAATCTCCAAGTTCTTTTTGAAATTTAGACACGTGCCAAGCACAATTTCTTACAAAGACATCGCAAAAATACCACGCCCTTGCAATTTCCATATCTTTATGCTATTTTTATCGCGAAAAGGAAACTCAATGAGCTCAAAACAAAAAACTGTCATGATCATCGAAGACGAAGTCGACGCAGCCGAACTTTTTTCGGAAATGATGCGCATTAATGGTTTCCGCGTTATCAAAATGTTCTCCAGCGCTCCAGCCATTCCGATCATTGCGCAGGAAAAACCAGATATCATTCTGCTGGACGTGATGATGCCCGATATCTCTGGCTTGGAGGTTTTACGATACATCCGCCGCGAACCAGATCTTGCAAACATCCCCGTCATCATCCTATCCGCCAAAAGTATGCCTAGTGATATCAAAACCGGGATCGAAGCGGGCGCTTCAATGTATCTCACAAAACCCGTTGGTTTTCTTGACCTAAAACAGGCAGTCGAGCGGGTGCTTAACATTACAAGCCAGGAATAGTCCCATCCGCACTTTCATAGCCATCGATATCCCGCAATCGGCTCAAGAATCGCTTCAAAATCAAACTATCCGCCTGAGCCAATTTGCTGGTGAAGATCTTATCCGCTGGGTTCCGGCGCACAACATGCATCTCACCCTCAAGTTCCTGGGAGATACGCCCTTATCACATCTGGATTTCCTAAAACATATGCTGACAAATGCTGCTGTATCGTTCAGTCAGTTCGATATGCAGATTGGAGGGCTTGGCTCTTTCCCAAATTTCAAACGGCCTCGCGTGATATGGGTTGGTCTCCACGCCTCAGCCTCACTCTACTCTCTCCAAAAAGAGATCGAAAAAGGCGCTGCCCGCCTTGGTTATGAAAAAGAGACGAAGACCTTCTTGCCTCACCTTACGCTCGGGCGTGTCCGCCAGGGAATCTCCGTAAAAGACCTACAGAAGATCAGCAACGTCCTCTCGAAAATCCAACTTGGCAAGATTGCCACAGTCAGAGTAGACTCCGTACATCTTTACCAAAGCGACTTGAACCCCGAGGGTTCGATCTACACAAAATTATTTTCCACGCCTCTGAGGTGACCTCTGAACACATTAAACCTAGCCCGTGATATTGTCCATGCTCTGGAAGACAAAAAGGGTGAAGATATCATCCTAATGGACATTAAAGAAATTGCATCCTTTACCGATTATTTTGTCATCTGCACTGGCACCAGCGACCGCATGCTCGACGCACTCGCCAGCACTGTTATGGACGAAGCACGAAAAAAACATAAAAGAAAAGCCAAAAAACAAGGGCTTTCCCGCGACGGTTGGGTCGTGGTTGATTTCGGCGACGTGGTGGTGCATCTGCTTTCCCCCGATCAACGCGAGTATTACCAGATCGAAGAACTATGGGAAGACGGCAAGATACTGCTGCGCCTTAAGTAATCCTTTACCGGGTGTACTCGTAATGTTTTATCAGAGTATAGGTGATGTAATTCTCCCAGAGCGCTCTGGTGATCTCTGCTTTGTAATCATGCGTGGAGAAGGTTTGAAGCACCATCCGCCCTTCCATACAGGAAGCCAGCACGCCATAGTCCGATGTGCGCTTGGGGTACAGCCCGCCCACCAATACGGCATCCCCTCCTGGACCCAGTTCTAAAAGATCACCTGCATCGCCAAACCATTCCGGATATGGGTAGGATGGAGCCTGCACCGTATTTGGCGTGGATAGCAGCGGATGCGATGTGTCCAGCCAGTAAATAGAATACTTATATGGATCGTAGTTCACTTCACGCCCCCAATCACGGAAGAACTGTACACCGCAATCGCTCAGGATCGGTGCAATCTTTCCCTCTGAAACATCATCCAAATACCATATCTCAATAATGACCGCCCCACCCCGGTCAATGTGGTCGTAGAGCATTTCAAATAGTTCGCCGCTGAATCCAGAGCGGACTTCCGCTGCCACTATCACCAAATCCCATTGTGTTGCAGAATTAATATAATCACGAAATTTCCCCATCGCATCTCCTGTATTGATCACTTTGCCGCCTGAAAAATTCATTCCACTGACCACATTCCCAACGATCGGTACCAGTGTCGGATCCCCCACTACATCCTCATATACAAGGATATTCGACGCTTTGATAAGCGCCTCAATATCCACCGCGGTTGTCTGCAAGGGCATGGGAGACTCGGGAGTATTCACCATCGTTGGGACTTCAGGTGTGTAAGTTGGATAAGGAGTATAGGTAGGCGCCACCTGCACGTTGGCATTTAAGGTCGCCTGCTGAATGGCAATACTGGTCTGCTGAACCCCCAGTGCCACCCGTGTCTCCTCAACCGAATAATCTCCGCTTGAGGAGGAAGGAATATTACAAGCCAATGCCGCGATCACAAGCGTCAACACAATTATGAATCGTTTTGAGTCACGCATGTCTGCATCTCCTATCTTTGTTTTTGATGTGCCCCCTATCTCATTATATGACTTTTAACCCCCGGGAGTGTTGCACAAATTAATATATTTTCCATGAATCGCTCAAAACCTTAAATAAAAACACGCCCTCTGAAAAAGAGAGCGTGTTTTGCAGAAAAAGGGTTACTTTTCGAACACCCACGCATCCACGGCGCGGCTCCATTCGACCAGTTCTTCTTTCTTGAACCAGAGAGCCGTTTCGCGTTCGCCCGTCTCGGGCTTGTCCGAAGCGTGGATAAGGTTACGTCCAACTTCAAGAGCAAAATCATGGCGGATGGTACCGGGAGCGGCTTCCCATGGCTTGGTTGAGCCGACCGTCTGGCGGATGCAGGCGACCGCATTGGGACCTTCCCATACCATTGCCATGACTGGCGCGGATGTGATGTAGGAAATCAAGCCGTCATAAAAGCCCTTGCCCTTATGTTCAGCATAGTGCGCTTCGGCCAGTTCCTTGCTGACCCAGATGAATTTGGCGGCAACCAGCCGCAGACCGCGGCGCTCAAAGCGCGCAATGGCTTCACCGATCAAACCGCGCTGGACGCCATCCGGTTTTACGAGTACGAGAGATCTTTCCACAGAGTTCCTCCAAAAGATGATTACAAAACCTGACAGGTCATTGAGACCTGTCAGACTTGTTTACCGTATCAATTCCTCTGCCTTATTATAGGCTTCGAGGGCTTCTTTCAAGCGGTTCGCCCGCATGTAAGCATCACCGAGCGCCTGCCAGATGCCAACCTCCACCGGGTAACGATACAGGGATTCGGTCAGGCTGCCGATGACTTCTTCAAGGTGCTTACCCTTTTTGATCAGCTTGCCATAGTGCATCAATGCTTCAGGGATGTCACCGCGTTCCAGCTCTGAATTAGCAAGGTTCAAGATCGCTGTAGTGCCATGCGGTTCAGACTTACGCGCAGATTTGGGCGCCGCCTGCCTGGCAGGAACCTTCTTTTC
>JBAIYF010000642.1:0-1745 GCA_037916115.1 Anaerolineales bacterium | reverse complement strand
GGAACCGTCGTTTCGTATGGACGTGGACGCGGGGTGGTGACCAGCACCGGCATGAACACCCAGTTGGGTCTCATTGCGACCATGCTGCAAAGTGTGGAAACAGAAGAGACACCGTTGCAGCGCCGTCTTGACCAGCTTGGAAAATCGTTAAGCATTGGCTCATTGATTCTTGTAGCATTAGTCTTCATCGTTGCACTTGTCAACACCACGGTCATCGGTGAATTGTTCTCATCTCCCATCAACTATTTCAAGGAGTTTGCGAACGAGATCACCGAAGTCTTCATCATCGCCATCAGCCTTGCGATTGCCGCCGTGCCCGAAGGCTTGCCCGCTGTAGTGACGATTTCACTGGCGCTTGGCATGCGTGAAATGATCCAGCGCCACGCGCTCATCCGCAAACTCTCTTCGGTGGAGACGCTCGGCTCCGCCACCACCATCTGTTCGGATAAGACCGGGACTCTCACCCAAAACGAGATGACCGTCACACGCCTCTGGTCCGACGGGCAGTTTGTCAGCGTTTCAGGGGCCGGGTACACACCGACAGGCGATTTCCTCGTGGATGGCAAGGTTGTGGATGTAAGGCAATATCCTGCGATCCTTTCCACGCTTTGGCTGGGTGTGTTGAACAATGACGCTGAGATCGAGATCACCGGCGAGTCCGATTCGCAGAAAACCTATCGCGTTGTTGGCGACCCGACTGAAGGCTCATTGCTCGTGGCTGCCGCCAAAGCTGGAGCCATTCACGTGGAGATCGATGAAGCTTATCCGCGCGAGAACGAAGTACCCTTCGATTCAGAACGCAAGCGCATGATCACCATCCACGATGTGACCAAACCAAGCCTTCACGACCCTTCTCCATTCACCAATGAGACACATAAAGATTGGGATGTCATCGCCGTCAAAGGCGCGCCCGATATTGTGTTGACACTCTGCTCCAAATATCAGGGCATGGATGATAAGCCATACGACCTGACCGATGAAATGCGCCGCAAAATCCTCGCCGCCAACGATGCCATGACCAGGGATGCTCTGCGCGTGCTTGGCTTTGCGTATCGTCTCGAACGGGACGTGCCCGATAGCCTTGAAGATGTAAAAACGGAAGACCTCGAAAAGAACCTTGTTTTTGTCGGGCTCATGGGCATGATCGACCCGCCGCGCACCGAGGTAAAACCAGCTTTGGAGAAGGCGCGCCACGCAGGCATCCGCACAGTGATGATCACCGGCGACTTCCCGAACACTGCCAGGGCGATCGCTGAGTCCATTGGGTTGCTGCGACCCGGCAAAGGCGTCATGACCGGAGCCGAGTTGGACAAACTCGACGACAACCAACTCAAGAACATTATCGAAGATACCGACGTTTTCGCCCGCGTCTCGCCTGAACACAAGATGCGCATCGTGGACGCGTTGCAAGCCAACGATGAAGTTGTTGCCATGACCGGCGACGGCGTGAATGACGCACCTGCCATCAAACGCGCCGATATTGGCGTGGCAATGGGCATCACCGGCACCGACGTTGCCAAAGGCACCGCCGATATGGTGTTGACCGATGATAACTACGCCAGCATCGTCTCCGCTGTGGAGCAGGGGCGCATCATCTATTCGAACATTCGCAAGTTCGTGTTCTTCCTGCTTTCCTCCAACGTTGCAGAGATCATGATCATTTTCCTTGCAACGCTCGCCGGTCTGCCTGCGCCGTTGACCGCCATTCAGTTACTCTGGCTTAATCTCATCACCGATGGTGCTCC
>JBAIYF010000641.1:0-4580 GCA_037916115.1 Anaerolineales bacterium | reverse complement strand
AGCAAGAAGATTTCCAAGACGCAGGCCGTAACTTCGCAGATTGTCGAAGGGCTGGCCCCGCAAAACGTCCACGTCGGCCCGTCGGATTACGTACCGTGGCTGACCGATCGCAAGTGGTGCTACATTCGCATGGAAGGCACCACCTTCGGCGAAGTACCGCTCAACCTTGAACTCAAACTAGAAGTGTGGGACAGCCCCAACTCCGCCGGCGTGATGATCGATGCCATCCGCTGCGCCAAGATCGCCCTCGACCGCGAACTCGCCGGTCCCATCGTCGGTCCGTCATCCTACTTCTTCAAAACTCCGCCTAAGCAATTCAAAGACGAGATCGCAAGACAGAAAGTGGAAGATTTTATTTCGGGCAAGAGTGACGAGTAGTTCAGCAATCAGCAACCATTGATCAGTAGGACGTTTGCGAAAGCAAGCGTCCTTTTGTTTTCGATTAGAATTCGATGCATGAAAAACAATTACAGATTACGAACTACGCATCTTTTCTTAACCCTCAGCCTGTTGACGGCGCTTCTGGCAGGGTGCGCCCCCGCAGCCGCAACACCCGATACCAACATCCTCATGACAGCCGCCGTCGAAACCGCCGTTGCCCAACTCAGCCAGCCCACCGCCACCTTCGCCCCCACCGAAACGCCCATCCCCACTGCCACAGCGGTACGCACACCACCTGCATTACCCGGCACATATCAAACCACATTATTGAAACCTAACGACATCCCACGCACTTACATCACAGACTCCTGCACATATCTACAGAACAAATGGGGCTCGAACAAAGCCGCCCCGGGGACAGTGGTCATGATCGTCATGCATCATGGCATCAACAAAGGTGAAGCCAGCGGAAACGACATCACAGTAAGTGAACACAAAAAGATCATGGACAGCCTCTATGAGTCCGGCTTTCAAGCCATCAATATGCAGCAACTGGCTGATTTCATGTACAACAATGCCCAGATCCCGCCGCGCTCCGTCATCTTCATCGTGGATGACCGCCACTTTGCCGAATATTTCAATGACCACTTCCGCCCATATTATGAGCAATGGGGTTGGCCCGTCGTAAACGGCTACATCGGTGTGGATGAACGTGCCGACCTGTGGGCTGAAAATGCCGCCCTCTCCGCCGAAGGCTGGGTGGATTACCAGTCTCACGGGTATATTCATAACATCCCCATTACTGAAGGCTCTACTGACGATTTCATCATCAGTGAAATGGGCGGCGCGATCGCATCCATCCAAAAATATATGAACAAAACGCCTATTGCCTACATCTGGCCCGGCGGCGGATTCTCCAAACGCGCGGTTGAGATCGCTCCCACCCTTGGGTATAAACTCGGCTTCACCGTAAACCCGCGCGGGCCGGTCATGTACAACTGGGTTCCCCAAGCCGATTCGGTCAACGATGCCAATCCGCTGGCAATTCCCGAAGTTCCGGCGGGCAACCCGTTAATGACCCTGCCCCGTTACTGGAGCACCGATGTACTTGATAACATCGACACCGTTCGCACCATCGGCAATGAAGCTGCGGCTTATGCAGAAGCCAACAAAGCCACCGAACTGGAATATTACGATATCGTCTGCACACCAACGTACGGACCAATTCCTTAATTGACCTCGGACCATTGACCATGGACGATGAAACATTTTCTCATCGCCCATGGTCCGCCATCCATCGTCCGAATTTGTTACAATTCCGCCCGTATGCAAACCACAAGCAATACCCTCAAATATTTTTTACTCCGCTTTACGCTCATTATCACCCTTGTCAGCATTTTGGCTTCCTGCCAGTTAGCCCCCTCACCTGCTCAAGATAATGCCCCCCCCGCACCCAAACAAGACACCCCCGTCCTGCCAGAAACCTTCCAGACCGAGCTGATCAATCCGCTCGACATCCCCCACACCTACATCGAGCCAACCTGCCGATCCCTGCGCTACAAGTGGAGCCCTTTCAACTCCGAGCCGGGAACGGTGGTGATGATCATCCTGTTCAAGAACATCAACCGCGGCACTGCTGAACTGCCAGATAGCATCACCGTGGTCGATTTTCTCATTCTGATGAATGAACTCGAAGAACAGGGCTTTGAAGCGATCAATACCGAGAGATTACAGGCATTCTTGGAACGCAACGCCCCAATTCCACCGCGCTCTGTTCTCCTTGTTCAGGATGGCAATCAGTCTGCGGACTATTTCGACAAAAACTTTGGAGAGTATTTTGCGCGTTTGGGCTGGCCAGTGGTCAACGGCTGGGTGAGCGATCCAAACGTAGATGAAACCCTGCGCCTTGAAAATTTCAACATGGAGTATGAAAACTTCGTAGATCACCAGGCACGGGGGGTTACCCCTGATACCATCCTAAGCGACGATTCTGCCAAGACCATCATTGCGCGTGAACTGCAAGGTTCGTTGACCGGTTTCGCCGACCAGTTCGGTAAGACCCCCAACTTGATCGTCTGGCCCAACGGCGGGTTTGGCATCCGCCCCATTGAGGCGGCGCGGCAATTACGCTTCAGGCTCGGCATTACCCAAAATCCGCGCGGACCTGTGATGTTCAACTGGGTTCCATTGGCAGACGACCCCGACCCCGAACGCCCCACACTTGCCCCCGAAGGGCGCATCGTCGATCCACTGATGACCCTGCCCGCCTACTCTGCAAACGAAGCCCTGCTCGCCATCGACACCGTCCGCAACATCGGCAAACAGGCAGCCGAATACGCCGAAGCCAGCCGGGAAGCCGAAATTGAATATTACAATATCGTCTGTGCAGACGAATTTGGACCCATGCCCACCCCCTAGGAGGAACCATGTCTGATTGTATTTTCTGCAAGATCATAAAAGGTGAAATCCCCGGCAACATCGTACACAAGGATGACCACGTCACCGCCTTTCGTGACATCAATCCCGCCGCCCCCACCCACATTTTGATCGTGCCCAACAAGCACATCGAATCGGTCAACTTCATCATCCCCGATGACGAGGCGTTGATCGGCAAACTGTTTGCAACGGCGAAACAACTCGCTGAAAAGGAAAGTATTGCCGAAAGCGGCTATCGTCTCGTCGTCAACACAGGCGCCGAAGCCGGGCAAACGGTCTTTCACCTGCACCTGCATTTGCTCGGCGGCAGAGCCATGCGAGCCTTGGGGTAAAATCATCGAAGCGATCAGCGCAGAACGGGCTGGTCGCTTTTTTATGAACAGACAATGGACAATGGACGACTGACCATGAAAGCCCGCTCATCGTCCGCGGTCTATCGTCCATCGTCATCCTTTAGGAGAACTCATGCCCGAACGAGAAATCTATCTTTTATCCCCGCGCGCACTCAGCCCCGAAACCATTGCGGTTGCCTTTGCCAAAACCTCGCGCTCGCCTGAATCCTTCCGCGAGATCGCCGCGGAACTCAGCGACGAATCCTCGGCACAATTCCACGAGAAATGGGTCGTTGGGTACGGTCACGCCTCGGTGGCTGAACACGCTGTGCTGCACATCGCTTTCGAAAACGTCTCACGCGTTGCCATTGAAACCATTGAAGGCAACCGCCTCGCCTCGTACACCGAAAAATCGACCCGCTACCAAAAATGGGGCATGGATGATTTCACCGTGCCATCTGAGTTGGATGGGCATCCCCTGCGTGATGAGTTCATCGAAACCGTCCGCCTCCTTTTCTCAACCTATGCCGACTCGCTCGACCCAGTCAAGAATCTCATCGTCGAGCGGACTCCGCGCCGCGAAAACGAAAGCGACGAAGCCTACGACCGCCGCATCCGCTCGCAATACGTGGATAGGTGTCGCTTCCTGCTGCCCGCCGCCGCCAACGCCAATGTAGGTATGACCGCCAATGCCCGCGTCATCGAATTGACCATTCGCAAAATGCTCTCGCACCCTCTCGCAGAAGTGCGCCAGATCGGCGAAACCTTGAAGGAAGTTTCCAAAGCCGAAACGCCCACGCTGGTGAAGTACGCCGATGCAAATGAGTACGTGATGGAAACGTTCAAGCAGTTGGAAGGTCAAAGGTTGCAGGTTGAAGGTGTAACGTCAGATTGGTGTGAGTTAATGGATTACGACAAGGACGGCGAAAAGAAAGTCCTTGCCGCGGCGTTGTATCGCTTTGATGAAGTCCCCTACGCCGCTGCGCTTGCACATATAAAATCGCTCAAGAAAAAAGAACGCGAAGCGCTCGCCGAAACCTTGCTTGGCAAACTCGGCAAATACGACATCCCCCTGCGTGAGCTGGAATACGCCACCTACACCTTCGACCTCGTCATGGATCAGGGTGCGTACGCCGAGTTCAAACGTCACCGCATGATGACGCAGACGCCGCAGCGCCTGACCACGAGGCTTGGATATACGACTCCACTCCTTATAACGGAAGCAGGTTTCGGGTCCAGGTATGAAGCGGCGATGGAAGCAGCGGCTGGGATGTATGAAAAACTCCAAGCCTTCCATCCGGATGTTGCCCAATACATTGTCCCCAATGGTTTTAATCGCCGTTTATTGGCACAATTCAATTTGCGTGAAGCGTTCGCATTTTGCCAGTTACGCACGGCTGCCAATGCCCACTTCTCCATTCGACGGGTGGC
>JBAIYF010000640.1:0-7818 GCA_037916115.1 Anaerolineales bacterium | reverse complement strand
GTAACCGGTCTTGGTGGCGGTTTCGCAGGCCACACGCGAGCGGGGATCCTGTTCGAGGCAGGCGTCCAGCACGGCATCCGAGATTTGATCGCAGATCTTGTCGGGGTGGCCTTCCGTCACAGACTCTGACGTGAACATCAGGCTGGGGGAGGTCATAAAAGTATTGCTCATGTATTTTTCTCCTTGAAAAAAAATTGCCCTTTCAGACATGCAGAAAGGGCAAATCACTCATTGCTTCGTGCTACCCTCTCATCTTCCAGCTTCTCCTGTCGGAATTGGCACCGTTTTCAACTTTCGTTGACCGGTTGTCGAGGCATCGCAGGGCCGTTCCCTCCGCCTCTCTGGATAAGAGTGTCTTATTGGGTTGTCAAATTGGCGGAGCGGATAATAACATGGGAAAAAAAGATAGTCAATAAAAAAATAGCGACACTTCCGCTTCATTCTCCGCCGATGCTTGATACGGACCACGTAAATTTTCCCTCCCCTCAAACATAAACCTGATTCAAAAGTCTCCCGACTTTCGAATAACTCATTACACAGGAACGCGGCGTTCACTTCCCGTTTTCGGCGCAGCGAAAACCGATCTTGCTTGAACTCTTGCCATGATACTCAGCGCTCTTCGGGTCAGCTTTGGGATTCGGTCCTTCGATAAAATTTCGGTTGGCTAATCGCAGGAAGACCCCATCATCCTGAAACGACCCGCCGCGGATGACACGCATAAAACTTTGCGCTTCCTCTTCAGAGGGACTTTGCGGATTTATGGATGGCGCCTTACTGTAATAATTGGCTTCGTAACGGTCCGCCACCCACTCCCAAACATTGCCAGCCAGATCCAACACCCCAAACGGACTCGCCCCTTCGGCATACGACCCCACCCGACTTGTATCGCCAATGAGGTTCATGAAGTTGGCGGTGTATTCATTGGGTAATTCATCGCCCCACGGATAATTCCGCAAGTCATCACCACGAGCGGCTCGTTCCCATTCCGCTTCGGTGGGCAGACGTCGCCCCGCCCATTTGCAATAGGCATCGGCATCGTCCCATGTGACATATACAACGGGGTAATCTTGAAATTCGGGGCTGCCAAAGTAATTCTCACGGTTATCCGAGCGGATTTCCTTCGGCGGCAAACAAGCGCCCGCCTGCACACACAAGTTGTACATGCCGTTGGTCACTTCCACTTGATCCATCCAATATGCATCGAGGGTCACTTCGCGGGCGGGTTGTTCGTCGTTCTCACGGTATACATCCATGCCGCCCATGGTAAACGCCCCGGCAGGGATGAGAATCTGCGTCATGCCATCTTTGGTTGAGATCCGCACATTCTCCGAAACGGCGGAATCCGTCGGCTCGGGCGTGGATGTAAACGCGGGTTCAACAACAGCGGCTGTCGGGCTTGCCGCCACTTCCACCATTACTGTGGATGTTGGCGCTGTAACTTCCGCCGATTGACAGGCGGTTATAAAAATAGACAGTATAAGAAAAATTTTTTTCATCAATCACCAATTACCAATTTACCAAAATCCCCATACCCTACTGTACCAACTGCATGGCTTTGCGAGCCTGGTCTTCAAAGAACTTGGGGTTGATGGCATCTGCTTTTTGCCAGGCTTTGAGCGCGCCTGCATAATCTCCCTTGCGATATAGACCAAAGCCATACCATAGCCAAGTTTCTTCCGACATTTCCGTCACGCCGCGGGCGTAATCGGTGAGGGCGAGCAAATCGTCGTTCCTGCCGGAGTGGAAGTAGGCAAGGAAGGGACCAAATTGATAGCGGAACATGCGCAAAGGCAGACCGAGTTCTCTGGCCTTGTCATAGGCGAGGGCGGCTTCTTCGTAACGTTCAAAGTAGACCAGATTGCTGCCGTAGTTGAACCAGTCAAAGCCGTCGGCGGTGGGAGAGTTGGCAGAGGCTTCAGTGGCGGCAAGGACCCGGGTGCGATTCAAGTTCGGGTCCCAGTCTGAGCCGAGCAGAGTCTTCATCTCTTCCTCGTATTGCGGGAAGTAGATCACCAGATAGACGTTGTTGAACGGTCTCCATTCCTCTTCCAACTGGGTGTATGGAATTTTGAGGTCGGGTCCGTGATAAGAGTCTTGAATGGTGAATTCCTGTGTGGTGTCATCGTAGGCGGTGATGAGCAGGTAATGCACCGCCCATAGATCGTCGGTGGGACCAAGGGCGTCGGCGGGGTTGAGCGATGTGACCGTTTCCACGATCACCGGGTAGTTTGCCGCGATGAGCCGCTTGATCAGGTTGAGGTCGCCGCCTACACGGTATTCAAGGTTGAGCCAGCCTGCTTGCGTGCGGACGTAATACCGTAGTTCCTCGGGGTTCACGTTGCGATCACCGGTGACGGGTTTGACCACATCGGAGATCATGGTCTGGTTGCCGTCCCAGCCATAGAGTTGCAGCGCCATCGAAAGCGTAGCCGGACCGCAGTTGTTGGGTGTTTGTTTTTCGTATTCCGGCGATTTGATCGAAGCCTGTGGCGGCAACGGGGCAAAGGTGGCAGTGGGTGTGAGGGTGGGTTCGCTTTGCGCCATTGCTGTTTGCGTTGGTGCCGGCGTGGATGTGACCGCTTGCGGAGTGACAGGTAATGCCGTCGGCACAGGACCAACCGGGTCGATGACATTCTTGACGTAGATCTGAAAAACCTCTATGCGCCAATCGAGGCGTGATTTGACGGCAGGGATTTGATAAACAAGGATTGCCAGCAGGAACAACCCTGCCAGCCCAATAAGAATATTTCTCACTTTGGTTGACATTCGGTGAGTTTACCATGCACGGATGAAAGGCAATTAAGGTAAGTTTTTGACCTGATATCAAATCAAGGATGAGGAATATTCCCATTTTGCTTGACTTGCCCTCGGGCGGATATTATGATGAAACTGAGTACCCGAATGGAACCCAAACCTGTGACAACCCTGAATTCTGATATTTTGCGAAACGCCATGCGCACCTGGTCTGCGGGGGTGACGGTTGTTACCGCTGTGCATGGAGAAGACCAAAGCGGCATGACCGTCAATTCCTTTGCCTCCATTTCACTCGACCCGGCGACGATCAGCGTCTCTTTACAAAAGCACACCCGCACCCACGAACTTGTGATGCGCTCCCGCGCTTTCGGCGTGACCATCCTTGCCGAAGACCAGCAAGCCGTTTCAGACCTGTTCGCAGGGCGCACCCCCGAAGTGATCGACCGCCTCGCCGCCGTGCAGACCGCGACCCTGGTCACGGGTTCACCTTTTATTGTGGGTGGGCTTGCCTGGTTCGATTGCCGCATTGCACAAACCTTTGACGTGGGCGCAAGCACTCATGTGATCGCGGAAGTGCTTGCCGTGCGTGAGTTCGGCGGCGCGCCCCTTGTTTATCACAACCGCGAGTATTGGAAACTAACCCGATAACAAAACGCAGGAATTTTAACCAGCGATGAACAGAGATAAACAAGGATATTTCATCTCTGTTGATCTCCGCTCACCATGGTGAATTCTGCCTACATCTAATTGGGATGACGTTTGTCAAAAGGTCATATCCACTGCGGAGGGTGAAATGTCCAACACACTAACTGATGGGGAAAAACAAGTCCTGTTACGCATTGCACGCGAATCCATGGAGCACGCGGTTCGCGGAAAGTCTCTGATGCCGTTGGATACTTCATCTTTCACACACGCCTTGAAAGAGAAAGGTGCTTCTTTCGTAACCCTTACCATTCACGGTGGACTGCGCGGCTGCATCGGCACACTTGAAGCGTACCAGCCCCTGGCTGAAGATGTCCGCGAGCATGCCATCGCCGCCGCATTGAACGATCCGCGTTTCGCACCCGTCAGCGAACGGGAACTCGACCGTATCCACATTGAAGTCTCCCGTCTGACCGAGCCGCAGGAATTGACCTATACTGACAGCAGCGATTTGCTTGCAAAACTCCGCCCGCATGTCGATGGCATCATCCTCAAACATGGCTTTCGCAAGGCAACGTTTTTACCGCAAGTGTGGGAGAAGGTCCCCAACCCGGAAGACTTCCTCGATCAATTGTGTTACAAGATGGGCGAGCGCCCGAATTTATGGCGGGAAGCAAAATTGCAAGTTTATGTATATCAGGTCGAAGAATTCCACGAATTGAATTAAAATGGATGAATGGCAGAAGACCTCCCTGAACTTCCCCAAGAACCGGATCAGGATCAACCCCAAAACCCCAACGACTCTATTTTTCAAGAGGCTGTCAATGCCTTGCGCCGCGGCGAAAAAGCCCGCGCCAAGGAACTCCTGACCAAGCTTCTACAAACGGATCAGAACAATCCCGTTTATTGGATTTGGCTCTCCGCCTCGGTGGATGCCCAAAAGGAACGCATCTACTGCCTGCAAACGGCTCTCAAACTGGACCCGGAAAATGCCACTGCCAAACGGGGCTTGATCTTGTTGGGAGCCTTATCTCCCGACGAAACCATTCAACCGTTCCCCATGAACCGCCCGCGCGCATGGGAGGAAAAACTTCTCCTCGCGCATGAAAAGCCAAAGGAACGCGGCATCCGCGCCATTGTGCGAAGTCCGCTTATGCGGCTTGGCAGCCTGGCGCTGATCGGCATCGGTCTGTTCGCCGTGATTTACTTTGGCGTCATCTTACCAAGGCGGGGAGCGATTCAACGCCTGCCCACCAACACCCCCGGACCCTCACCGACCTTCACCGCAACGCCAACCCTGTTTGGCGCCACGGCGGTTCCCACACAAGTATTCAGCAGCGGACCCACTCCATTATCCGCATTTTTGGATGCGACCTATACGCCCACGCCTCTCTACGTTAATACACCGCGCTCCGCCGCCGCCGTGGACCAGTTCCGCATTGCGAAAGAGGCGTACGAGGCTGGCAATTGGGATGTGTTCATCGAGAACATGCTCCTGCTCGAACCGCTCGAACCCGATGCCGCAGACGTTCCTTATTACATCGGTGAAGCCTATCGTTTCAAGGAAGATTACGGGCAGGCAGCGGGGTATTACAACCGCTCCATTGAGATCGACCCGAACTTTGCGCCTGCGTATTTGGGGCTTGCACGGGTGAACCTGCTTCAAAATCCGCGCTTCGAAGCGGATGACCTGTTTGATAAAGCCATCTCCCTCGACCCGAATTTTGGTGAGATCTATCTTGAACGCGCCCGGTACTTGATCGCCCGCGGCGATTATGAAGATGCACTCGCCGACCTTGAGACCGCAGAAAAGATCCTGCCTGGTTCTCCCGATGTGCTGCTTACATATGCGCTGGCATATTACGCCCAGGAAGATTTTGATAAAGCGCTGGAATATGCCCAGAAAGCCTACTCTGCCGATATTTTGAACATCCCAACTTATGGGTTGTTGGGTGACCTGTACATCGAAAAAGGCGAATATGCCAATGCGATCGAAGTGCTCACCCTTTACACCACCTACGAAACGGAAGACGCCAGCGCCTACGCCAAACTCGGGCAGGCGTATTACTTCCTCGGTGATTACCAAAACACAGTGGATGCCATTACCCGCGCAACCGAACTTACCCGCACCGGGCTCGGAAAATATTACGTCTATCGCGGGTATGCCAACCTTGCGCTGGAAAATTATGATGCCGCCGTAGAAGACCTGGCAGATGCCGTGGATGAGGATGACCAATCTTTCTTTGCGCGCATTGGGTATGCCCAAGCCTTATACGGACAGGGCAAATTCGGCACGGCTTTCCTGCAGATCGAGGCGGCACAGTCTTTGTCAGAGACAGATGAAGACCTTGCGCTGACACTGTTCTGGCGCGGACGGATTCAGGAAAAGCGTGACGACATCCGCGATGCCATTAAGACCTGGAATGAACTGCTCGACATGGACGAAGATGTGATGACGCCTGAGATGCGCGCAGAAGCGGAGCAGAGACTGAAGGAACTCGTCCCGCCGACGATTACACCCACCCCCACGCGTACTCCGAAGGGCGGCGCAGCCACGCCGACGGTGACCGCCACAAAAGGTTCTGGGTCCAATGGCACAGGCACACCGGCAAAGACACCCACACGAACCCCAACCGCAACCCCAAAACCATAAAGAAGAACAAAAAAGACGAGCTTGCAAAAGCTCGTCTTTTTACTTAATAGCTCACCTTACGCAAATTGACCGTAGGGGCGACCCGTCCGGGCTGGACGAAGTGCCAATCAACAAGAAAGGGTCGCCCTTTACGAAAAGTTTACACAAAACGTGGTTGGGTCTCCCCTACTACGTAAGGTGAGTCTTTAGAACCTGTCTCAAAAATGTCATCCTGAGCGGTAGCGAAGGATCTCTACGCCCAATGTAAGAGACCCTTCGGTCGCAAAAAAACGCTCCCTCAGGGCGACACAGTATTTTTGAGATAACTTGTAGTTACAACGGGGTCTTCATGGGAATGCCCGCTTTGCGCGGATACTTTGGCGGTGTGGCGGCGACTTTATCCACCAGCACAAGATAACGTTCATCGGCGACGCCGGGCAATTCAACCGGGATCAACTGCTTCAATTTGCCGCCCAGAATTTTCATCGCCTTCTCTGCCGACTGTGCTTCGACGGGCCCGGTCTCGCCTTTTTGGGCAAGCATGCTGCCGCCCAGTTTAACAAGCGGCAGTAGATATTCGCTCAAGATGTTGAGTTGTGCCACGGCACGTGCCACAGCCCAGTCGTAGCTTTCACGGTGGGCGGGGTGTTGTCCCACATCTTCGGCTCGCGAGTGGATGACCTCAATATCTTCCAACCCCAGGGTCTGGATCACGTGCTGGCAGAACATGGCTTTCTTGCCAACTGACTCGACCAGCGTGACATGCATCATCGGGTAGATGATCTTGAGTGGAATGCCGGGGAAACCCGCACCCGTGCCCACGTCGATGAGGCGGCGGGGCGGGTTGGCTTTCCATGCGAGCACACAGGAATATGAATCCAAAAAGTGTTTGGTGCGGATGGACTCGACATCGCGGATGGCAGTTAGATTGAACTTCTGGTTCCAGTCCATCAGTTCCTTTTCAAAATTTACCAGCGCCACCACCTGACGGGCGGTGAGGTGTACGTTGAAAAGGGTTTGTGCATCATGAATGAGAGAGTCCATATATAAAGATTATACCCAGTGTGGGCGTAATATAAAGTAAGAGGACGGTTTTGCACCGTCCTCTCGTCACATATTCCTTGTTACTTTTTTTCTTCTTCCTTCACCTGCGGTTCGACCTTCTTCTTGCTTCCGCGCAGTTTGCGGATGACCCAGCGCACCCCAAGGAAGCCGAGGTAGAACGGAATACCGATGGTGATCAGCATGGGCAGGGTGTAGATGATGAAGCGGATCATGAAGTCTACGAAGTTCTTCCAGAAGTTGAGCAGGTCTTGAATGGCTTCGAGCGCCACACCCTTCGGTTCCCATTTGCCGATGGTCACCGGCTGGATGGTCTCTTCTGCAACCAACCGGATGGTGATGGCGGAAAGAGCTGCGGCTTCTTCGTAGTACTTGATCTGACCCTTGATGATCTCGATCTGTTCACGGTAATACATCAGCTGGTTGAAGATGTTGACGACCTCTTCCGCGTTCTGTGAGTTTTCCATCAATTCGGTCAGTTCTTTTTCGGCGGCTTCGTAGGTCTTGAGCCGTGACTTCAAATCCACATATTCGGCGGTGACGTCCGTGCCGGAGCGGGTCTCGGTCTGTACTTCGACGGCGTCTTTCTTGATCGTCTCCAATGCCTCATCTAATTTTTCGGCTGGCACGCGGATGGTGAGCGACGCTTCTGGTACGGGGGTGTAATCGCTGGTGTAGCTCTGGTACAGGTTGGACGAAACCACAAACCCGCCCATGTCCACTGCCAT
>JBAIYF010000639.1:0-6828 GCA_037916115.1 Anaerolineales bacterium | reverse complement strand
TTCCATCAACCTCGGCGAAGAAAACGGTGGGAGGCTGACCGGAGAATCCGTAATCGGTCTCTTCGAGTTGAACTTCGCGTTCGTAAGGCGGCTCAACCGGGACGATGGAGTAGGTGAGCTTTTCATTCTCGATCGCAAGCAACAGGCGAGACTTGACCATGGATTTGCGTGAGAAGGATTTTGTCTGCGCTGACTCTTCGGGGGCTTTTTCGCGGATGACAATGTTCATTTACCAATATCCTTGATTTTTCACACGGCGCAAAACCCACAAGAAGAATGGCGCACCTGCCAATGCAGTGATGATGCCAACGGGAATTTCCTGCGGGGCGAGAACGATACGGGCGATGATATCTGAAAGTAAAAGTGCAGATGCGCCGCCAATAATGGACAGGGGGATGAGTCGGCGATAATCCGCGCCGAACCACATGCGCATGAGGTGCGGAACGACCAGACCAATAAAGCCGATGATGCCGGAGAAGGCAACGGCGGCGGCAGTTGCCAAAGATGAAGCAATGAGCACAATGGTCTTTGTGCGGTTGACGTTCAAACCCATTTGCTGCGCCTGGTCGTCACCGTATTGCAGGAGGTTGAGCCGATACCCGAAGAAGACGAGAATGCCCAAGCCGATGATGAGATACGGCAGCATGGCAAGGATGGCTGTCCACCCGGACTGACTGGCTCCGCCGAGCAACCAGCCCAGTGCGCGGCGCACTTCGCTGGTGGAGCGCAGCATGAGGAAGGATGTGAGCGAGGTGGCAAAAGATGAGAAGGCAACACCGGCTAGGATCAAGTTTGTGGTGGGGACCGTTTGCCCGACACGAGCTAAAAGATAAACAATGAAGACCGTAAGCAAAGCAAAAATAAATGAAGCCAATGGAATTGCCATTAGCCCCCAGAACGTGTACGGCCACTGAATGGACATGGCGATGACCGCGCCCAACCCTGCGCCGGAAGCCACACCGATCAGGAATGGGTCTGCCAGCGGATTGCGGAAGAGTCCCTGATACGCCGCACCGCTTCCGCTGAGGGCGGCGCCGGTGAGTGCAATGAGAACCGTGCGCGGCAGGCGGATATTCCAAATGATGAAGGTGAATTTTTCCTCGCCCAAGCCGCGTAGAATCTTCCACATCTCGGCTGGAGAAATAAAGACAGAGCCAATGGCGAGACTAAGCACAATGGCGATAAGAAGAATGATAAAAGAAGAAAGAAACGGTTTTTTCATGGAAAGGGCGGGCAGGGAGATCATTATCCTTCCCTGCCCACCAAATTAATTATTTACCAATATACCAATTACTCGAACAACCCAGGGTGCAGGATCTTGGCCAATTCTTCAAGACCATCCACCAGGCGCGGACCGGGGCGGCTGATGAGGTTGTCGTCGATGGGGAAGATCTGGTTGTTTTGCACGGCAAAGATGGTTTCCCAGCCTTCACGATCCAGCACCGATTCAGGTGTTACCCCCCACATCGAATCGCCAAGAATGATGAAGGATGGATTGGCAACCACGATCTGTTCGAGGCTGAACTGCGGGTAGGCATCTGCTGCTTCGCTTGCGATGTTGGTTCCGCCTGCGCGTTCAATGAGAAGATTTCCAAATGTACCCGGACCGTATGTATAAGGCTTGGACGGGTCGGAGGCATCGATCTCATAGAAAACGGAGGGACGGGCGCTGATGGGTGCAAGTTTTTCATCCACAACAGCGACACGTGCCTTGAGCGAGTCGGTCAGTTTTGTGGGATCTTCCCCCGTTAATGCGGCAACGATCTCAAGGTTGACATACATTTCTTCGAGGGTGGTTGGGTTGCTGAGGTAGTAAACAGTCAGACCCAGGTCTTCCAATTGATTGACGAGTTCGGGGGTGTTGATCTCAGCGGCAAGAACAAGGTCGGGGTTGAGGGCAACGATGGCTTCGACACTGTATTCGCCCATCGAGCCGCCCACGCTTTCAATGTCCAGCGCTTCGGCGGGATAATCTGAAAATTCATCACGTCCGACCACCTGCTCACCTGCGCCGACAGCGAACAGGATCTCGGTATTTGAGGGAGCAAGCGATACCACACGTTGGGCGGGTGCGGCGAGAGTCACTTCACGTCCGAGCCCATCTGTAAAGGTGAGCGGTTCGGCAGCGGCTTCGGTGGCGGCAGATTCGATCGGGGCAGAATCAACTGCCGGTGTGGTTTGCGCCGGAGCGCAGGCGGCGAGCACGGCAAACAGTAAAGTCAAAATCAAAGTCTTGCGAAACATCTTTTTCTCCTAGTGTGTTGATTGGACGACGGGCGATACAATCGTCTATCGTCCATGGTCTGCGCAATGGCGCAAATAAAAATCCCCAGCAAAGGCTGGGGAGGTGGGAGAGTCAATCCGGGTGGGGACCTGTTCTCCACCTCCTTTCCGCGAGAAGTGGTTGAACCGAATCAGTGCGGGCGACCTGGCTTCATTAGTTTTGTAGTTTGATAGTTTTGTAGCTTGATGGTTCAACTACCTAACTATTCAACGATTGCACTACTCAACTAATTTCACAGTTGCGCGACAGCGCCGGGGTTGCACCGGACTTCGCCGCTGGCTGATTCGTTATTTGAAGTTATTCTACCACCGCTTTGCAGACGGTGAACAACAGACCATTGACCACGGATGATTGTCTATCGTCTATCGTCAGCCTCAGCAATAATGGTTTTCATCAACCCGCGAAAGAGATACTGATGAAACGGCATAAGTGCATACCAATATAAAAATCCGCCCAACCCGCGCGGCGCAAAGTATGCGGTTTGAATAAGCGTACCTTCTTCCACACGCCATTCCATCCAGCCATCGCCGGGAGATTTTAACTTGGAACGAAATACAATAAGATTCTCGCTTTGAAAATCCACTTCGTAAAACTTATCTTTTTTTCCTTCCAGCGCGCCGCGTAAACGCCATAACCAGTTGGCAAACAACCAATCCCCATCCTTATCGAAGCGCTGCACCACTGCCATGATTTTTTTCGCAGGGAGATTTACTTCCACTGCGCGATGGTCGATGAAGAAACCTTCGTGCTTTAGGATTTTGCATCCGCTTACGCCTTCATCCCATACCCGTTCTATTCTCAGCGGATGCAACCGCTTCATGGCTTCGACGATAGCTGTTTCATACCCAAGCAGCTTTACCTCAGGGAAGGTTTGTTCTGCCACTGCATGCAAGATGATACTGTCGCTTGAAAGCCCGCCAACGAGCGCATACGCGATGGGATATGGTACAGGAGTCATTAAGTCAATGCCGAACGCCATGAACCAGACCGGCACATACGGCAGGAGGAGGAAACTGCGTTTGTGTCCGCGATGGTTGGCGTACATCTTCATCAGATCGGTGTAGGTGAAAACCTGCTGCATGCCGATTTCGAATACTCCGCCGCGCCCGTTGGGATTGGTCAATGCTGCAAGTAGATAATCGATCACGTTCTGAACCGCGACCGGTTGAGACTTGTTCTTCAACCATCGCGGACCGGGAATGATCGGAAATAACTCCGTCATAAAGCGGATCATCTCAAAGGAGATGCTGCCCGACCCGGCAATGACCCCTGCGCGGAATTCAGTAACTGGTACATTCCCTTGCCGTAATGTCACCCCGGTTTCAATGCGTGAGCGCATGTGCGGCGCAATGTGTTGCTCGGGGTCTGCCAAGCCGCCAAGGTAGATGATATGGTCAATGCCCGAATTTTCCGCGGCTTGGGCAAAGTTGCGTGCTGCCTGTATTTCGGCTTCGGTATAGCCATGTCCGCGAGACATGTTGTGGATGAGGTAATAGGCCGTATGGACGCCGTCCAATACCGGGATGAGTGAATCGGCATCCATCACATCGCCGCGGACCATCTCCACCTGCTTGTACCATGTCCGTTTCTTGAGGCGTTCCGGGTGGCGTGCCATGGCGCGCACGCGATAGCCTTTTTCAAGTAATTGCGGAATGAGCAGGCTGGCAATATAACCTGTTGCGCCAGTGACGAGGATAAGGGGAGAGGAGGACATGTGACAATTATCCCACTTTCCATTTTGTGCTTACCTGGAAAATAGAAAGTGGAAGGAGGATATGTCATTCCATAAATACTTCGATCAGCCGATTGTTCTCTGCCAAACGTTCCGCCAGGGTGCGGGCGATCCACTCATGCAGAACGGCGGCAAGGGCTGGGTCTTCCGTGTGCATTCTGCGCACACTTTCAGCGGATAGACGATAGATCGTGCTGGGTTCCTCCGCTTTGACCGAAGCCGTGCGCACACCGCCCAAAAAGAGCGCGATCTCACCAAGTGTCGCCCCGCTCTTGACGCTGCGCAGTCGCATCACTTCACCTTTGAGCGTTTCGAACTCCACAGTCACCAACCCCGACTCGATGTAGAACAAGTCGTTGGAGGTTTCGCCCTGCCGGATAAAGTATTCGCCTGCTTGAATGTCCACACGCTCCATAAAGTCTTTGAGTCGGGTGATGCCGGGAAAGGTGCGGTTCAATGTGGAGAGAATGCTTTTACCAAGGTCAACAGTGAGCTGTTCTTTTTCGTTTGCCAGCAATTTGTTCTCACACCATTCAAGGGCATGGTCGAGCGACGGTTGAATGGAGAAGGACTCGCCCTGTCCTTGTAACAACCCGCCGCGTTCCATTTGGTCGTGAATATCATCCGAAAGCCCGGACCACGCCATGACAATATTCCCAGACTCGACCAACTGTTTGAGGCGTGTCACCCCGAACACAGCAGAGGAGTCGAGCCGCTTCACCTGGCGGAAATCCAGCACAAGATATTTCAATTCGCTTTCATCTTTCAACGCCATGCGTTTGCGGATGTTTTCCAGAATCCGCTGCACCGAGCCGAAGAAGATGAATCCCTGCAAGACCAGAATATGAATCTGATCGCCGTGTTCAACAAGATAGTTACGATGTCGATACGGGCGTTCCACCCGGCTGTGCAATGTGCCGCCATAGAACACATTCTTGATCGTGCTAACCCTGCCGTAACTGATGACGAACAAGAGTGACGAGATGACAATACCCGCGCCAATCGCTGCCAAAAAACCGACCCGATCGATGATGACAAGCATGACCCAGATCAGGGCATAGTCCATACGCGGCAGAAGCTTGAATGAATCCACCAGCCACTCAGCGAGAAAAGACAAGCCCAAAAAGAACAACATGCCGCCCATCACAAAACGCGGGAAGTATGAAATGACCGATGCCCCGGCAACCAACGCTACCAGACAGAACAACCCAGTGGAGATTCCAACCAATCTACTCTTTGCGCCGAAGCGATTCGGCAGCGCTGAAAAACCGAGGGTTTGGTATCCCACCGGAAAGCCAAATACACCGCCCAGTAAATTCGCGCCGCCTGCGGCGATCAACTCGCGGTTCAGGTCGATGTCTTTTTTGTAGATCACTTCCAATCCGCTGGAGTTGAGCAGGAGCGAAATGACACTCAACCCGAAAAGGGTGGCATATGTCTCGGAATTTGCGAAGATTGCATTCCATTGGATCAGCGAAACATTTTCGAGCGTAAAGAATTTGAACAGCCCGCCCTCGGGGAAGGGACCCAACAGCCAGCCATTGGCTCCAGCCTGCTCGATGGAAATTCCCGCGACGGCTAAAAATACATAGAACAGAACCATTGCGAGCATTACCGACCCCGGCAGAATCAGAAAATGACTGAACCGCCGCAGGACGAGTAATAAAACAAGCCCAAATAGAATCCCTGGCAGCCAGTTCCAGAGAACACTGGCTTCAAAGAATTTCGACGCATTGGCAAACGAAAGCGGAACATCCACCAGAACCCCAAATGAACCTTTGACGAGCAGATACCCCGTCCCTGCCAGAAAGCCGCCTACTACAGGGTATGGCACATAGCGGGCAAATCCGCTGAGCTTGAACCAACCAAGGATGATGAACAAAACGCCCGTGAGGAATGACCCCAGCATGATGGCACCCACCACTGTGGAATAGATCGCCTCCGGGTCTTGACCTGCGAGAGTCGCCGCCACCCCAGCCGCCATCAACGCCATGAGCGCGGCGGGCGTATCTTGCGGCACACCGATCATGTTGACGAGAGAGGACGTTAGCGCAATGATGATGGTGACGATGACCGTGCCCAACAGCATGATGCCGATGCCGCGCGGCAGGAACTGGCTCAAGTCACCGGAGAAGATGAGCGCCGCCAACGAAATCTCCACACTGATGAGGATGACCGCATTGATCAGCCCCGCCGTGAGGCTGGGGAGGAGAACTGAAGGCTGGAAATTTCGTTTGAGTTCGGTGGTATTCATGGAGCCTCGGCTAAATCGACGATGGACGATTGACGATGGAAGAACAATGGTCGATGGTCAATCGTCCATCGTCTGGTTTTACTACTTAACCCGCTCCACTTTGAAGGGTGTCACATCGGGGTCGATGATTTCATCAAATTCGCGGGCGGCGAGGTGACCGGCAAAGACGGCTTGGGCGATGATATTGGGCGCTTCGGCGTCGCCGATCAGGCGCAGGGACTTGAGTCGTCCGTCAGCCAAAGCAGGTTTTAGTTCTTGATAAAGCGCATCGTTGGGGATTCTGTCTGTAACCATGACGATGGCGTCGCAGGCGAGAGTCGTTTCGGCGGAGGTGAAGGTTTGGGTCACGGTAGCAGTGGTCGGGGAGTGAGAGGCGAGAGCGTGGTGCGGGAGTAGAGTCACGTTCAAGCTGAGGAGACGCTTGTAGATGCGTTCCTGTTCAAGGGTGTATTCCGTCCACGCGGAAATGGTGGGGGCAGGTGTGACGATTGTGACTTCGCAGCCGTTGGTGGCGAGTAACTCGGCGAGTACGCCGCCCATGTAGTAGTGATCGTCGTC
>JBAIYF010000638.1:0-2023 GCA_037916115.1 Anaerolineales bacterium | reverse complement strand
CAGCCCACGATCTTCCCTTCGATGCGGATCGGTTCCTTGCCCATCACAATGGTGCGGTCATCTGCGAGAGTCAGAGTGCAGAGTTTGCGTTTCAGACCTTCCGCCTTTTGCTTGACCAGTGCTTCTTTGCCGATGAAGTTTTCTTTATCGAGTTTCACCGCAAAACCCAGACCTGCTTCGTAAGGGGTATAGTCCGGCGAAATCTCGCCGCTCCAATAGCGGTAGGCTTTTTCGAGGCGCAGGGACTCAATCGCCTTGTATCCACCCGCCACCATGCCTTCGGGTTGACCGGCTTCCCAGAGCGTATCCCACAGGCGCAGACCATATTCCATGGGGCAGTAGAATTCCCAGCCGAGTTCACCCACGTAGGTCACGCGCGAGGCGAGGACAGGCACATCGCCGACGGTGATGCGCTTCGAGGTCATGTACGGAAAGCCCGCATTGGAGACATCATCGGTGGTGACCTTCTCAAGGATGGTACGAGCCTTGGGTCCCCACAACCCGATACAGGCGTAGTTCGAGCCGACGTCTTCAATCGTCACTGAACCATCTTCGGGCATCTGTAATGAAAGCCACGACATGTCGTGTTGACCGAATGCCGTTCCAGTCACAATGAAGAAGCGGTCTTCTGCGAGGCGGGTGACGGTAAAGTCACATTCGATGCCGCCGCGTTTGTTGAGTGCCTGGGTGTAAACGAGGTTGCCGACGGGTACGTCAATTTGATTGGCGCAGACATAGTTTAGGAACTTCAATGCTCCCGGTCCGCGCACTTCGAATTTGTTGAATGAGGTTTCATCGAACAAGCCAGCGTTCTCGCGGGTCATGAGATGTTCGTGACCGATGGCGCGGCTCCAGTTGTGACGCATCCATCCGCGCGGTTCGTGTCCGTGCGTGGCGAGTTCTTCGTATTTGCGGAACCAGTTCGGGCGTTCCCAACCCATCTTCTCGCCGAACGAACAACCGAGGTCGCGCAAGCGGAAGTAAGTGGGGGAGACGCGCACATTGCGCTTGGAGAGACGTTCTTCGCCAGGGTAGTGGATGTCGTAATACTGGGTGTAGGTTTCGAATGTGCGCGCACGCGCATATTCGAGGCTGTTGTAGTTCGGACCAAAGCGGCGCACATCGAGCCGCCAGACATCCCACTCGGGGCTGCCGTCCACGATCCATTCTGCCATTACTTTGCCGATGCCGCCTGCACCTGCGAGACCATGCGCACAGAAGGCGCACGCCACCCAGAAGCCTTTGACCGAGGTCGGTCCGAGTAGGAATTCGCCGTCGGGCGTGAAGCCTTCGGGTCCGTTGAGCAGCAATTTCACGGGAGCATTTTCCACCGCAGGCACGCGGCGGATGGAGTTTTCCATCAACGGGGTGAAGCGTTCCCAATCGGGTTCGAGCAGTTTGAATTTGAAATCACGCGGAATGCCGTTCATGCCAAACGTGGCGGGTTGACGTTCGTAGCCGCCGGTGACAAGTCCGCCCACTTCTTCGCGCCAGTAAACGAGCAAGTCGGGGTCGCGCAAATTGGGGAATTTATTGGTCACGCCTTTGATGGGTTCGGTGAGGATGTACAAATGCGCCATTGGGATGACCGGCAAATTAAGCCCAACCATTTTGCCCACTTCGCGTCCCCACATGCCGGAGGCATTGACCACGACCTCGGTCTTGATCGTGCCCTTGTCTGTCACCACTTCGCTGACGCGCCCATTGACGACATTGATCTTCTCAACATTGGTGTAAAAGAAGAAACGTGCGCCGCGATTTTTCGCACCGATGGCGAGGGCATTGGTGAGACCGGTCGGATCGATGGAGCCGTCATTGGGGGTGTAAGCCGCGCCGACCACGCCAGTGATGTCCATGAGCGGGAACATGTCCTGCGCTTCTTTGGGCGAGATCAATTCCATGGGTACGCCGAAGGAACGGGCAAGACCCACGAGGCGTTTGGTCTCTTCCATGCGCTCATGCGAGGAAGCGAGGCGGATACCACCGACTTCGCGCCATGACGTATCCTGCCCGGTTTCGGCTT
>JBAIYF010000637.1:0-5796 GCA_037916115.1 Anaerolineales bacterium | reverse complement strand
GTACAAGGGATCAGGTGTTAGGCAATCTAACCAAGACCTTGTACCTGGTACCTGATACCTGGAACCTGAAACTGATATGAACCGAACCGAAATTCTCTCCTCTCTCAAAGCAAACCCGCAGGTGTCTGTGCTGATTGTGGGCGCGGGCATAAACGGCATTGGAACGTTCCGTGATCTTGCATTGAACGGCGTGGACGTGCTGCTCATTGACCGGGGAGATTTCTGCTCCGGCGCGAGTGCGGCGTCTTCGCACATGGCGCATGGTGGCATTCGTTATCTGGAGAACGGCGAGTTCCGGCTGGTGCGCGAGGCGGTGGGGGAGCGCAACCGCATGATCCAGAATGCGCCGCACATCGTCAAGCCATTGCCGACGACCATCCCCATGTTCAAATACTTCTCCGGCATCTTAAACGCGCCGTTAAAGTTTTTGGGCTGGCTCGATAAACCTTCTGAACGCGGCTCTGTCATCATCAAACTTGGCTTGATGATGTACGATGCCTACACAGGCGCACAGCGTACGGTGCCGCGCCATAAATTCTACTCACGCACAGAATCGCTTGCCCGCTGGAATAAACTCAACCCTGAGATCGTCAACACGGCGGTCTATTACGACGGCTTGATCTCCAACCCCGAACGCTTCGCGCTGGAACTGGTGCTGGATGCTGAAGCGGAAACTCCCAACGCCCGGGCGTTGAACTACGTCAGTCTGGTGAGCGGCTCCGGGAACCGCGTTCTCCTGCGAGATGAACTGACAGACGAAATTCTCGAAGTTCAACCAAAGCTGGTCATCAATGCTGCGGGTCCGTGGATCGATTTTGCCAACAACAGCCTGGGACTAACAACCAAATACATTGGCGGTACAAAAGGTTCGCACCTTGTGCTCAACCATCCTGAACTGCGTGCCGCGATAGGGGAGAACGAATTCTTCTTTGAGAACAAGGATGGGCGCATTGTGCTCATCTTCCCGCTCCACGACCGTGTGCTGATCGGCACCTCCGACATCAAGATCGACCACCCCGATGATGCCCGCTGTACCGATGAAGAAGTGGATTATTTCCTAGAACTGACAAAACGCGTTTTCCCGAAGATCAAGGTCACTCGTGAGCATGTGGTCTTTGCCTTTTCAGGCGTACGTCCCTTGGCGAACAGCACGGCCAAGACCACTGGTCAATTCAGCCGCGACCATCACATTGAAGTGTTGAGCGGCGATTGGACAAGTCTCCTCTTCCCGGTCTATTCGCTCGTAGGCGGCAAGTGGACATCCTTCCGCGCATTCTCTGAGGAAGTGACCGACAAGGCCCTGGGATATTTGGGCATCCGCCGCAATAAGAATACCCGTGAACTTCCCATTGGCGGCGGGCGTAACTACCCCACCAGCGAAGAAGAACGTACAAAATACATCAATGGGCTGGCGGCATGGACGGGGCTCTCGCGCGAAAGGCTCGAAGAACTGTTCCAGCGTTATGGCACCCGCACCGAAGTTGTTGCCGATTACATGAAACTGGCTGCTGACGCAAACCTAAAGTCACTGCCCGCATATTCCCAGCGTGAGATCCTTTTCCTTGCACATCACGAAAAAGTGGAACATCTCGATGATCTCCTGCTTCGCCGCACCATGCTTGCCATGCTGGGCAGGCTCACCCGTGAGGCGGTGCTTGAGATCGCCGAACTGCTTGCCAGTGCTCGAGGCTGGGGCTTGGAAAGAAAAAATGCCGAGGTGGAGCGAACGCTCCGGGTTTTGGCAGACCGGCATCGGGTCCGGTTGTGAAGCGTGACAAATGGAAAGCGCCGCCATCTTCGGCGGCGCTTTTGTCTGCGTGGTAAAATTTTGCCGATGTCTCCACGTCGTAAAACAAAACTCCAGGTCGATCTGGTTATCCCCATTTTCAACGAAGAAGAAGCCATTGAGCGAACATATACGGACCTCCGCCAGGTGGTGGACACGCTGCCGTATGATTTTCGATTTATCTATGTGGATGACGGCTCAAACGACGGGACGGTGGATCGGCTTCGAGGAATTTGCGCGAACGACCCAAGAGTGACCCTGCTTCAACTCAGCCGCAATTTTGGGCATCAAGCCGCGCTGACAGCGGGTATGGACGCCTCACAGGGTGATGTGATGATCTCACTGGACGGCGACGGTCAGCACCCGCCTGCGCTCATCCCCAAAATGCTGGACTTGATCCAGCAGGGATACGATATTGTACAAGCCCAGCGCATTGAGGAAGACCGCGCAATATCTTTCAAAAAAGTTACGTCTAATTTTTTCTATTGGCTGATCAACCGCATTAGCGGCACGCGCGTGATGCAGGGTGCGGCGGATTTCCGCGCGCTTTCACGCAACGCCATGAACGGCATCCGTTCGATGCAGGAGTATCACCGTTTTTTGCGCGGCATGATCTCGTGGATGGGATATAACAGTGTGATTTTGCCGTACCATGAGCCGGAACGCATTGCAGGCAGCTCGAAATATTCCCTTGGCAAAATGGTACGTCTCGCATCCGATGCGATCTTTTCCTTCTCACTTGCACCGCTTTACATCGGCTTGAGCGCGGGGCTGGCGTTTTTTGTGCTGGCGGGGGCGCAGTTGATCTATGTCCTTTCGCTTTGGATCACGGGGAATACGGAAAGGGTTCAGCCGGGCTGGAGTTCATTGATGGGCATCCTTTTGATCGCGAGCGGCATCATCATGATCCTGCTTGGGTTCATTGGCGTGTATGTCGGTTACATCTTTCAGGAAGTCAAACGCCGCCCGATCTACCTTTTGAAGGGTAAAACTCCGGATGAACGAAACGAACAGTAGTAAGCCCAGGAATTTTCAGATCACCCTGTTGCGGCACGGCGAATCCGTGGGCAATGCTGAGTCGCGTTGGCAGGGGCAGGCGGAGTTTCCGCTCACCGAGCGCGGGCGCGCACAGGCACTTGCGCTGGCAGACCGTTGGAAACAGGAACGCGCAAAGTTCGATTATGTCATCTCCAGTCCGCTTTCACGTGCGAGGGAGACGGCTGAGATCATCGCCTCCAAACTTGGATTATTGGTGGAGTTCGATCCATTATGGCTCGAACGTGACAACGGAGAATTCGCCGGGCTGACCACGCATGAAGTACGGACGAACTTTGATCACCCCGATTTCACCACACCCTATGACGCTGTAGGCATCGATGGGGAGGGGGATTGGGCGTTGTTCCTTCGCGCAGGTCAGGCGCTGCATGACTTGCTTAAGCGGGAACCAGCTCGTTACCTTGTCGTATCGCACGGCGGCCTGTTGAATCAGATAATGCATACCATTCTTGGCATTGTGCCACAGGCTCACAACTCAGGCGCAAGTTTTCGTTTTGGCAACACTGCCTTTGCAAAAGTGATGTACTATCCTAACCAGCACCGCTGGGTGATCGATAAACTGAACGACCACAACCATTGGCAAGATGCCGACTCTGAAAAGCGCGCCTGATCCAAAATCGTAAATCGTAAATTGGAATTATTCATGACCCTTCCTTCTAAATCCTCCGATCTCAAATTCCTCGTCTTCGGCGCGGGTGCCATTGGAACCTACATTGGCGGCTCGCTTGTACTGGCAGGGTACCAGGTGGTATTTGTGGAAAAGCCCAAAATGGTGGAGGAATTGCGCCAGAAAGGACTCCGGCTCGACCTGACCGTTGATGAGCGCCGGAACACAAAGGATGCGAACATCATCGACCCGCGAGCGTTCGTGATTGAGCCCTCCCTGGAAGATGCGCTGAAATATGGTCCCTTCGATGCAGCGATCTTCGCTCTGAAATCCTTCGATACCATTTCGGCAATGGAAGGCTTGAAACCCTTTGCAGAAAAACTCCCGCCATTGCTGTGCCTCTCCAACGGCGTGGACAATGAACCCGCCATCGCCGCCGCTCTCGGGCAGGATAAGGTCATTTATGGAACCGTAACTACTGCCATTGGCAGGCGCGGCCCGGGCAGCATTGTCCTCGAAAAATTGCGCGGGGTGGGTGTAGCGGCAGGGCATCCACTTTCAGAGAAATTGGTTGAGGCGCTGGATAGATCGTTTCTCAAATGCCGCCTGTATCCTGATGCGCTGAGTATGAAATGGTCTAAAATGCTGACCAACCTTATTGCAAATCCCACCTCGGCTATTCTTAACCTCACCGCGGCGCAGGTTTTTGCGGACAAGCGCCTTTACAAGATCGAGATCAACATGCTCAAGGAATGTCTGGCTGTGATGAAATCCATGAACCTGCAAGTGACCGACCTGCCCGGCACCCCTGTCCGCGCATTGGCATTTGCTACAACGCTCCCGCTCTGGCTCTCCAAACCGTTCCTCGGTAAAGCCGCAGGCAGTGGACGAGGCGGCAAAATGCCGTCCTTTCATATTGACCTATACTCCGGCAGACCGGAAAGCGAAGTGGAATTTTTGCATGGTGCAGTCGTGCGTGAGGGCAGGGCGCGCGGCATTCCAACCCCGGTCAACAAAGTGCTGACCGAAACGCTCATGGCGCTCACCAAAAAAGAAATTCCGCTCGAAGAATTCGCGGGCAAGCCCGAAAAACTGCTGGCGAAATTACGCTATTAAGAACAGGTCAAAGGTCGCAAGTCGAAGGTCAATAGCGGCTTACGACCTTTGACTTTCAACCTGTAACCTGCAACCCTTTTCCAATGTCCATCAAACTTACAACTCCCAATCTCAATATCGAAGTCCATCTCCCCAATGGCAAAACCCTGCTCGGTCCGCGCGGGGCAACAGTTGAAGAATTCCTTGAACAGGTCAGGGACGATTTTTCTGCGCCGGTCGTTGCTGCCATCATTAATAACGAGATTCACGAACTGACCTACCCCATCAAGACCGAAGCAACCTGTATCCCTGTCACCACTGCTGGAGCCGATGGCGCACGCATCTACCGCCGCTCATTGATCTTCCTGCTGGAGCTTGCTTTTACGCAGTGTTTCAACAATAGCTCTCTCACCATTGATCATTCCGTATCTTCTGGCGGATACTATTGCGCGGTGCGCGGGCGTAACCCTCTTTCGCAAGAGGAACTCAATACGCTTGAAGAGCACATGCGCAAACTGGTGGCGGAAAACCTCGCCTTTGAACGCCACGAAGTCCCCATTCGGGAAGCCATCGACTACTTCACCAGCAGGGGACATGAAGATAAATTGCGCCTGCTCAAATATCGTCATAAGGAGTATCTCACACTCTACTCCGTCAACGGATTCATGGATTACATGCATGGCTACATGGTGCCCTCCACTGGTTACCTGCAATGGTTTGGGCTCAAACGTGCCAACGGCGGTTTCATTCTCCAATATCCGCGCCGCCATGCCCCAACCCAATTGGAAGAGTTCGGCGAGTACTCGAAACTCATCCGCGCCTTTCGCCAATACGGCGACTGGCTCGAAACCCTGCGCATCGACAACGTCGGCGCGCTGAACGGTGCTATTGAAGCCGGGCGTGCCGACGAGATCATCCTCGTCTCTGAAGCCCTGCACGAACAAGGCATCGCCGATACTGCCCAGCAGATCGCCGAAAAAAAATCGCGCATCATCCTGATCGCCGGACCCTCCTCCTCGGGCAAAACCACCTCCTCGCGCCGCCTTGCGGTTCAACTGCTCGCACGTGGCATCTCTCCCTTCCCGCTTGAACTGGATAATTATTTCGTGAACCGTGAGAAAACTCCGCTGGATGAGAACGGCGATCACGACTTCGAAGCCCTCGAAGCACTCGACCTGAACCGACTAGCACAGGATATCGAAAAACTTATCAGCGGCGAAGAAGTTCAACTCCCGCGATACAACTTCAAGAC
>JBAIYF010000636.1:0-2309 GCA_037916115.1 Anaerolineales bacterium | reverse complement strand
CTGACAGGTTTTTCAAAACCTGTCAGGTCTTTTAGGAGAACAATGAAAGTAGCGGTTGGTTGTGACCATGGTGGTTTCCCGCTTAAGGATGTTGTCCTTGATGCTGTAAAAGCATTAGGGCACGAAGTGATCGATGTAGGCACGTTCAGCGCGGATGCAGTGGATTTTCCCGACTTCACGAAACTGGTCGGTGAGAAGGTGCAATCTGGCGAAGCTGAGCGTGGAATTTTGATCTGCGGTTCCGGCATTGGCGCTGCAATAGCGGCGAACAAAATGAAAGGTATCTTTGCCTCGATCTGCCATGATACCTATTCAGCTGCTCAGGGCGTTGAGCACGATGCCATGAATGTTTTGTGCCTTGGCGGGCGTGTGATCGGACCTGAACTGGTGAAGGTGCTTGTCCCCGCTTTTCTCAATGCTGAGTATCTGGGGGAAAAACCCGGCGGTGAACGCTTTGCTCGCAGAGTGGGGAAGATCAAGAAGATTGAAGAAGAGAATCGGTAAATGGTAACAGGTCATTACCAATTACTATTTACATACTAAGGAGCATTTTTTATCATGTCTGAATCCATTAAAAAGTTGACCGCACTGGGTCAATCCCTTTGGTACGATAATATTCAACGAAAATTACTGATCAATGGTGAGTTAAAAGCCATGATCGACAGGGGCGACATTCGTGGTGTGACCTCTAACCCCACCATCTTTCAAAATGCGATTGCGAAAACCAGTGATTATGATGCCGCACTGACCCCGCTTGCCTGGGCAGGCTGGGATGCGGAAAAGATCTTTTGGCAGCTGGCAGTTGAAGATATTCAGGAAGCCTGTGAACTGTTCCGTACGTTGTATGATCAAACGCGCGGTGGTGATGGATACGTCAGCATCGAAGTGAGCCCGTATCTGGCACGTGACACGCAAGCTACGATCAAGCAGGCGCAGGAACTTTGGGAACGTGTCAACCGCCCGAACCTAATGGTAAAGATACCCGCTACGAAGGAAGGCATACCTGCCATTCGCGCCGCCATCGCCGCTGGTATCAATGTCAATGTCACGCTTATCTTTTCCCTCTCCCGTTATGCCGAAGTAATGGATGCCTATCTTTCCGGCATTGAAGAGCGCGTCGAGAAAGACCTGCCGGTTCAGCAGATCGCTTCGGTTGCGTCCTTCTTTGTATCAAGAGTTGACACCAAGATCGACCCGCAACTTCAAGAAGATTCCCCGCTGCGTGGGGTGGCAGCTGTTGCAAATGCCAAACTTGCCTATGAACAATTTGAAGCGGTCTTTACTTCGCCGCGCTTTGCCACACTCAAGGCACGGTTTCGCGCACGGGTGCAGCGTCCGCTGTGGGCTTCCACTGGCACCAAAAACCCCAAGTACTCCGACACCCTCTACGTCGATGAACTGATCGGACCTGACACCGTCAACACTGTTCCGCCTGCCACACTCGATGCCTTCCGCGACCACGGCAAAGCCAACCTCACCATCACCCGTGACCTCGAGTCGATGCAGAAGATATTTGTAGACCTCAAGTCTCTTGGCATTTCAATGAGCAAGGTTACCAGTGAGTTGGAAGAAGAAGGTGTGAAGGCGTTCGAGGATGCCTTTACCGCGCTGCTCGACTCGATTGAAACTCGCAGGAAAGCTGCTCTCGCCTCAATCGCTCCGATGGCTGATTCTGTTTCCAAGCGTTTAGCCACGCTGGAAGCGAAGTCTTTCCCCAAGCGTCTCTGGGACCATGATGTGACTCTCTGGTCTGGCGCTGACGACCCCGAAGGTCAAGCCGAGGCTGCCAAACGCCTGGGCTGGCTCGATTCAGTGGATGATGCCCGTACCCGTCTTGAGGGATATCTGTCTTTTGCCAAACAGGTTCATGATGAAAAAATCGACCGGGTACTTGTCATTGGTATGGGGGGGTCATCTCTCACTGCCGAGGTACTGAGTTCACTAATGGCGCAGTTTGGTGTAACTGCCAAACTGTCACTTGCTATTTTAGACTCCACCGATCCCGCTCAGGTGGCTCAGGCTTTCAAGGATTACCCGCCTGACAAATCGCTGTACATTGTTGCGAGCAAATCTGGCGGGACGGCTGAATTGATGGCTGCTTTGGATTATGTGTGGGAATTGAGCAATAAAGATGGCTCGCGTTTCATCGTCACAACCGATGAAGGCACATCCCTGCAAAAACTCGCCGAAGAACGCGGCTTCCGAAAAGTGTTCAATGCCGACGCAACCGTAGGCGGACGTTTCTCTGCACTCACTGATTTTGGTTTAGTCCCTGCTGCTTTGCTCGGCATGGATTTCGATAAATTCCT
>JBAIYF010000635.1:0-5382 GCA_037916115.1 Anaerolineales bacterium | reverse complement strand
CAATAACGTCTATAAAGGTACCCCAAAAGATTGCTACTCTTGCCATAAACAGGATGATGAACATAACGGAAAATACGGAACGCAGTGCGAGTCCTGCCATAACCCGTCAGATTGGGAAAATGCAACTTTCGATCACAGCCGCACCAACTTTCCGCTGAGCGGCGGACATGCCCGTGTGGAGTGTGAGCGCTGCCATACAAACTCAACCTTCCAAGGGCTTTCCACGGCATGCGCCAGTTGCCATCAAGACCCTGCTTTCCATGCCGGTGTATTTGGCGCAGATTGCCAGTCCTGCCAGTCCGTCAATGCCTGGTCTCCCGCTCAATTCAATTTTTCACACCCTGAACCTCGCGTTGAAGAGGGTGGCAATGGTATCCGTCATGGCGGTGCAACTTGCCGACAATGTCACCCTTCCACTGTGAGGCAATATACCTGTGACGCCTGTCATCGTGGAGGTTTCGAAGGCGGCGAAGGCGGTGGCGACGATTAACAGCGAAAAAAACGCGAGAGACAATCTCGCGTTTTTTTTGTTATTTATCTATTTATTACTTTTTGAGACTCTGCGTGAATTCCCGCGGTTCGATCATGCCCCAGCGGCTTGCACCAAGATAAAGGATCTCCAGCACCAGGTCTGTGTGACTAATGCCCTCAGCAGCGGCTTGCAAGCAAAGGTCACTGTAGTTTGGAGTTAGCCCTGGCAGAGAGTTGATCTCGATCAGTCGCGGGTTACCTTCCTCGTCCAGCCGAATGTCTGTGCGGGAAACATCCAACATGTTGAGAATGTTGTGGGCGCGGAAGGCAAGATGTTTGAGCTTCTTTTCCAGCTCAGGGTCGATGTTGGCGGGGCAGAAGAAGCCCTCATTCCCTTCAGGACCTACATCCTTTGATTTGGCTTCATTGGTGTATATCCACGGACCTTCGCTGTTGCCTGTATCCAACTCCAGAACAGGGAAGCGGTGAAAGCCGTCTTTCTCATACCATTCTGGATGGCGGGAATAAAGTTTGGCATCGGCACGACCTAAAATGCCAACGGTGAATTCACGTCCTGGTAAAAATGTTTCTACAAGTGCAGGTTGTTGATAGACATTGATAATGTATTGCGCCCGTTCGCGCAGTTCCGCTTCATTGTTGACGATGGCTTTCATGTCCACGCCCATGCCTGTCCCTTCGCGGGCGGGTTTGACAAAGAGCGGGAATTTCAACTCCGGTCGGACGGGTTCGTCTCCAAAGGTGAACTCTTGAAAAGGTGCCACGGGCAGGCGGCGGTCACGCCAGATGCGCTTGGTTAATGTTTTATCGAGAGAGATTCCATTGGCAAGCACGCGTGAGCCGGTGTAGGGAATATTGAGCAATTCCAAAAGTGCGGGTACCTGTGCTTCACGTGCATCCCCTCCGAGACCTTCAGCGATATTGAAGCAGATATCAGGCTTAAACTTGCGGAGATTGAAGGGCAGCTCCCTGTCGGCGTGGATGAAGGCTGTGGTATGACCATCCGTTTCAATGGCGGCACGAAGCGCATCCACGGTCTCGATGTGGTCGAAGTCGGCAAAGGCATCCGGTGGTACACCTTCGGGTTTGGGCTGGTTATCATCCTTGATATTCGCCAGAACAGCAACTTTCCATTGACGTTTTTTTAAGCGGGGGGCACTTTTTTCTTCCGGCAGGGTGCTCATGTATGGTTGAAAGCTCCAGAGAATCGGTTTCAAAAGACAGAGTATAGTATAAGATATGCGAATTTCAAGGGTGGCGGCGCATCTCTTTGGTTTGGACAGGGGAAACTAGACAATCACCCGCCTTTCAGGTATCATTAGCCCGCTTGTGCGCTTACTCACGAAGGCATAAGGAATATGAACATACGCCCGGATAAGCCCCTTATCCGGGTTGTTGTACGTAAAACGAATTTCTGGTGGAGGCTACCGAATGTCAGACTTGATCAAGCAGATCACTGGTGATCTGCAGAAACAAATTGAAAGCTTTAAGCCCGAGTTCAATGTCAGCGAAGCTGGTGTTGTAACAGAAGCGGGCGATGGCATTGCCCGTGTGCAGGGTCTTGCAAATATCAAGGCGCAGGAGCTTGTACAGTTTTCCAACGGTGTGATCGGCGTTGCGTTCAACCTTGAAAAGGACAACGTTGGTGTGATCGTGATGGGCGATTACGAAGGCATTACTGAAGGCATGTCCGTAAAGGGCTTGGGACGTATTGCGTCTGTGCCGGTGGGTGATGCAATGATCGGACGTGTGGTGAATGCATTGGGCGAACCGATCGATGGTAAGGGTCCCATTGCGACCACGGGCTTCCGCCCGATCGAGCGCATTGCGCCGGGCGTGGTGGAACGTCAAGACGTGGATACCCCGGTTCAGACCGGTATCAAGTCCATCGACTCGATGATCCCGATCGGCCGCGGTCAGCGCGAGTTGATCATCGGTGACCGCCAGACCGGTAAGACTGCGGTTGCCATTGATGCGATCATCAACCAGAAGGGCAAGGGCATGGTTTGTATCTACGTGGCGATCGGTCAAAAGAAAGCCGCCGTTGCTCGTACCCTTGGTATTCTTGAAAAATATGGCGCGATGGAACACACCATCATTGTGATGGCTTCTGCAGACGAATCTGCCGCGCTTCAGTATATTGCTCCTTATGCGGGTACCGCTATCGGTGAAGAGTTCATGGAAACCGGTCGCGATGCTCTCATTATTTATGACGACCTTTCCAAGCATGCTTGGGCATATCGCCAAGTTTCCCTGCTGCTTCGCCGCCCCCCCGGACGTGAAGCCTACCCTGGTGACGTGTTCTACCTCCACTCCCGCTTGTTGGAACGCTCTGCGCGCCTCGCCAATCAGTTTGTGGTTGTGAAGAAAGATTACAGCAACGAACTCGCCGACGCCAAAGATGGTGTGGACGGCAAGGTGTATACCGGTCCGCTTTCCAAGCACGAAGCGGAAGAAGCCGCCAAGGCGATGGGCGATGGGTTCAAAGTTGTCAAGGTGAAGGGAACCGGCGGTTCACTCACATCCCTGCCCATCATCGAAACCCTGCTTGGTGACGTTTCTGCTTACATCCCGACCAACGTGATCTCCATCACCGACGGTCAGATCTATCTTGAAAGCAACCTCTTCAATGCCGGTATCCGCCCGGCGGTGAACGTGGGTATCTCCGTTTCCCGCGTGGGTGGTGATGCTCAGACGAAGGCTATGAAGCAGGTTGCGGGTCGCTTGCGCCTTGATATGGCTGCCTACCGCGAGTTGGCAGCGTTTGCGCTCATGGCTTCTGACCTCGATAAGAACACCCAGCAGCAGTTGGGACGTGGTCAGCGCATGCAGGAACTGCTCAAGCAGCCGCAATACCAGCCGATGGAATTCGAATATCAGGTCATTGTGATCTTTGCCGGTACAAATGGCTATGCCGACAGTGTGCCGCTCGACAAAATGGCGCAGTGGCAGGCGGATCTCATCCGTTACATGGAAACTTCGCACCCTGAGATCGGTAAAGATATCGTCGCGAAACGCGCCATCTCCGATGACAATCGCGCCGCTTTGACGAAAGCCCTCGATGGCTTCCGCGCGGGCTGGCAAGCCTAATTCATCCAAAAGGATAAAGGACTGACTTATGGCTTCAGCTCGTGAAATGCGGCTCCGAATTAAGAGCGTAAAGAACATTTCACAGGTCACACGTGCGCTGGAAACAGTGAGCGCCAGCAAGGTCCGCAAGGCGATCAATGCGGTCATGGCGACACGTTCTTACGCAACCAAGGCGTGGCAAGTGCTTCGTCACGTCGCCGAGCAGCCCGGGCGCGACTCGTTGCACCCGTTGCTCGTCAAGCGCCCCAGTGTGAAGAATGCCCTGGTCGTGGTCATCACCGGTGACCGCGGTTTGGCAGGTGCTTACAACTCCAATGTGATCCGTTTTACGGCTCAAAAATTCGACAAATATTCCGTTCCCGTACGATACATCGCGGTGGGGCGTAAGGGCAGAGACTTGCTCTTCCGCCGCCGTAAGAATGTCATTGCCGACTTCAGCAACCTTCCCGCTGCGCCTTCCTTTGCGGATGTTTCTGCTATTGGGCGCCTCGCTGTAGAAGAGTACAGCCAGGGAAATGTGGATGAGGTCTTTCTTGTGTATACCGACTTTATCAACATGGGACGCCAGGTGGCAACCGTGAAGAAACTCCTGCCCCTTGAGCTTGAAAGTGAAGGCTTGGTGGAGGATTTCGAGCACAAGGCGTCCAGCGGTCCTGCCGCAGCGTACGAATATGAACCGGACCAGCGTGAATTGCTGGACCAGATCATCCCGCGCTTTACGGCATTGCAGGTCTATCAGGCGATTCTCGAATCGCAGGCAAGCGAACACGCCGCCCGCATGGTTGCCATGCGCAACGCAACTGATAATGCCAAGGAACTCGTCAGTGCGCTGCAGTTGGTGTACAACAAGGTTCGTCAACAGACGATCACAAACGATATTTTGGATATTGTCGGCGGCGCAGAAGCGCTTGCCGCGAAATAACTGGAGGAAATCATGGCAAATGCAAATGGCCGTGTAGTGCAAATCTTGGGTGGTGTGGTGGACGTTGAATTCCCCGATGGGAACATCCCCGAACTTTTCGAAGCGATCACAGTGGATCGTGCCGACAAGGAACCGCTCGTTCTTGAAGTACAGAAACATCTTGGTCACAGCTGGGTCCGCACCGTGGCAATGGACACCACCGATGGTCTTCAGCGTGGACTTCCCGCCAAGGCAACAGGTGCTCCGATCACAGTTCCAGTAGGACCCGCAACCCTGGGTCGCATCTTCAACGTGTTGGGCAACGCCATCGATAAGAAGGGCGATGTTCAGGCAACCACCAAATACCCCATTCACCGCTCTGCTCCCGCGTTTGAAGAACAATCCACCCGCGTGGAAGTCTTCGAAACCGGTATCAAGGTCATCGACCTTATTGCGCCCTTTACCAAGGGTGGTAAGACCGGTATCTTCGGCGGCGCCGGAACCGGTAAGACCGTTATCATCATGGAGCTTATCCGCTCGGTGGCTTCTGTCCATCAGGGTAACTCCGTGTTCGCTGGCGTGGGTGAACGCACCCGCGAAGGGACCGGCTTGTATCGCGAAATGATCGAATACGGTGTTATGAAAGACACCGTCATGGTGTATGGTCAGATGAACGAGCCCTCTGGTGTGCGTCTCCGTGTGGCTTTGACCGCGCTCTCGATGGCGGAATACTTCCGCGATCAGGGCAAAGACGTGCTGCTCTTCATCGACAACATCTTCCGCTTCTCCATGTCCGGTTCCGAAGTGTCTGCGCTTCTGGGTCGTATGCCTTCTGCGGTGGGTTACCAGCCTACCCTCGCCACTGAAATGGGTGAGTTGCAGGAACGCATTACATCCACCCG
>JBAIYF010000634.1:0-5072 GCA_037916115.1 Anaerolineales bacterium | reverse complement strand
GAACTTCCGCGGTTTTCGAACTTGCAAGAGTTTTTAGTTACTTTGCTTGCCTTGGTTGTGACTTTTCTGCTAGCTGAACTATCTTTTAGGTTCTTTGAATCGTATTTCTTGGATTTTGGACGAAGATTTAATTACAATTCCCAAAAGAGTACGGTAATTTCTCAATCTGCCTGATTATCAAACTTCATGACAAAACGCATTTTCATCTCCGCCGACCACGGCATGGCAATTATTTACTTCCTGCAAAGCGACGTTGTTTCAACATTGCTCGAAGCAGGTGTGGAAGTCGTCGTCCTTACCGACGATGACACCAAAGAAAAAATTTCTCAACGCTTCACAAAGCCTGGTCTCACCTTTGAAGGTTTGCGCCTCAAACAAGCGAGCGACTACGCCAAAAAAGTTAGTCCGCGCATGCAGTGGCTGCTTGGCTATTTGCGCCGCGTGGGCGGCTCGCGGCGTATCAACACCGAAGCCATGGACAGCCACGTCTGGGAAGTGTGGGGCGAGAACGGCTGGAAGTTCCGCCTAGGCATTTGGATTCCCTCCGCGGTGATGCTGTTTTTTCTGCGGAATTTTTCGTGGGCACGCAAACTTTTAGTGAAGATGCAAAACCGCTTCACCCCGGACCCTGGGCTGTACACCGACCTGTTTGACAAATACCAACCCGACATGGTGATCGCCTCCACCCCCGGCTGGCGCATGGACCGTTACCTCCTGCGCGAATCCGCCCGCCGCGGCATCCCGAACATGACCGTTATCGTCGGCTGGGACAATTCGTCCTCGTATAACGTCAGCGGCGCGGATGTTCAGTGGGCGACCTGTTGGTCGCAATTGCAAAAAGATGAGCTGGTCTACGGTTCCGATTGGAACCCGGAGCATGTGAATATTGGTGGTATCCCTTCGTATGATGGTTATTTCCGTAAACAATGGCTCATGCCGCGTGATGAATACTTCAAACTGCACAACCTTGACCCCAAACGAAAGTTGATCTCGTATGCCAGCAGCTTTGTCCACTTTGCGCCGAACTTCCCGAATATCGAAGCATTGGCAAAATTGGTTTCTTCTGATGCATTGGCAGAACCTTCGCAGTTGTTGATCCGCCTGCACCCTAGTCACTTTCAGGATAAGCCGAAAATCTTTGCCGAGGAACGTCAGCGTGTGTTTGACTTGGAGAAGAAATATCCCAATGTACATGTGGTTCAGCCTGTCGCTCTCGGCGGTTCGCTTGGCTACTACGGCGGCGAAGACATGGACGAGAAGTCGTCCATGATGGCGTATTCGGATGTGCTGGTAACCGTCTATTCGACCATGTTGGTGGAGACGGCTGTCCATGATACGCCGATGATCGCGGCAACCATTGACGTACCCGGTGGGTGGAATAAGCCCAACAAGTTCTCGCTTTCTTTGAAAGAGATTGGTGACTGGCCCACGCATAAGCGATTTAGAGAAGCGAAGGCGGGCAGAGTGGCAAGCAATGAAGTTGAATTGCGCGATGCGTTGAACATGTACTTGAAAGACAGGACCATCGACTCGGCTGAGCGCCGCAGGTTCATTGAGAATGAGATCACGTTTACCGACGCGGCAGCGGGTAAACGCACGGGGGAGTTCATTCTTCGGGTGTTGAATCAGGTATCGGCGAAGTGAGAAGCGGGCGACCCGTCAAACTGGCGGGTTGCCATTTCATGGTAAAAATGGGGGCTGGAGAACCAAATGAAACAGAAATTCCTGATTACTATTTCGATCATCGCCGTTTTTGTCTTATCCGCTTGTGGCGGCGCGGAAGCGACCCCGGAGATCAGCCCGGAGGATTTGGCTGCCACCACGGTTGCCGAGGCTTGGCTGCTTATTACCCAGACTGCGGCGGCTATGCCTACCAACACACCTGTTCCGCCGACCTTTACCCCCCAACCGACTGAAACTGTTGCACCGACCCAGGCGCTATTGCCGACACTCCCTCCCGCACCTGCTGCTGTGGTTGCAACTCCAACTTCGGAATGCAATCAAATTCCACAGTTGGAGCCGAAGGGTGTGCAGGTCAATGTGGAGTTCTATAACGAGTCTGGCGGCACTGCCAACCTTGCCTTTGGTATGAATACCCCCAACGATAAGGGCGAGTGTTATACATACTCGTTCAATCCTCCGCCCAGTGGAGATGCTCTTAGTACCAAGGTGCTGGCTGGTTGTTATTGGGGCTATGCCTGGATCAGCGGTTCTGAGGCTTCTGTGGCAAGATCTGGCAATGCGATCTTGTGCATGACCGACCCCAATGTGGTGTATAAGGTACTGGTCACAAAAGAACAGGTTAATTTCAAGTAGCTGTCTTCCAGATGAGCAAAGCCGGTTCGATGTTCCTCTTTTATTTTTCGATCACGCTCGCTATTTTGTCCAGCGCGTTGTATCACTTTGTGGCGAAGAGTACGCCTGCGAATGTGAACTTTACCGTGTCTTTACTGGTAACATATGGAGTTGCTTTTCTGGTCACCCTGCTTACGTTCTTTTTCTTTCCGACCTCGAATGTATGGGCAGACCTTAAGCAACTTAACTGGGCGAGCATTGGGCTGGCGATTGCGATTGTGGGGATCGAATTTGGCTTTTTGCTGACCTATCGAGCCGGGTGGAATTTGGGTATTGCTGCTGTGTTGGTCAATGTGGTCGCTTCGCTCATCCTTGTGCCTGTGGCTGTCTTTATTTTCAAAGACAATATCTCGTGGATTAACATCACTGGAATTTTCGTCTGTCTTGCGGGGTTGGTGATGCTGAATTGGGGCAAGTGAAAGACATTTGACTGTAGGGTGAAAACATCTAAAAAATAGTGACTGCTGAAACCGTCACTATTTTTATTTAAGGGGGTAAGGGATGGATCGTTATGTGAACGAGTGGACGTAGTCTTGCAATTATCAGGAAATTCGTGCCTTCTGTTTTTGCCTGACCCGTAAATAAGAAACACTAAAGTGCGCTCCAAAGATAAAGATCAGGCTCCCAATGTATGCCCAGAATAGGAAGGCGATAATGGCAGATAGGGTTCCATATACCAGGTTGTTGATGCTGAGATAGGTGGATACGAAATAGAGAAAAAGCCGCTTTGCCAGTTCCCATAATAGACCTGCCCCCATTGCACCTACAAACACCTCACGCCATGTGGCATTCCCGTGCGGAAGAACCATGTACACAACCATAAAAAGCACAATGTCCAGAATGATGGTCATTAACAGACTAAGCCCATACCCTACCGGTATGACCAGATCTGGGACCCAAAAGCGGATGTTTATTATCACACTGCCTGCCATCGAGATCAGAAAAAGAGCAGGTCCTACAAGCGCCAATACCGATAGTATCGCCAATCCGCGCACCTTCCATGAAGAACTCCGCTGTTTAATGCGCCAGACTTCATTCAGCGTTTGGGTCATAGTGTAAAAAATGGTTGAAGCCGACCAGACAAGGCTGAGTAGAGCGAATCCGGTTGCGGGTCCGCGGGTGCGAATGACCTCATTAATGTTCCTTCCCAGAAGTTGTTCGAGGGCGGGAGCAACGAATTCAAGGCTTTTGATCATGGTTTGCCGGTCGATATAGGCATCAAAACCGAGGCTGGCGATCGATATGATGAGAAGAACAAGAGGGAAAAGAGAGAATAACGAAATGTACGCGATCGCTGATGCGCGGATGGATGCTTCAGGTTGCAATGTCTGCCAAATGGAGTTTGCCAGTATCCATAACCAATTGCCGCTTCGTTCGTTAATATACCTCGCAAGCTCGACGGCGTATTTTTTATACTGCTCCCACGTGTTGTCTGGTTTGTTATGTTTGACTGGCATGCAGTGATTATAGCGTGCCGCTCCCGATTTCCCGTCAACGTCCCATGCTATAATCTCAATTCCGTAAACATAAAACACGAATTTCTCACCCATGCGTTGCATAACGCATTGAATGGATGCAAATACATCATGTTCTCCCGTTTTAAATCTGCTGCCCGTATTCTCGTCAAAGGCGAACCCAAAAAGAAAATCCGCAACCCTATTCCGGCAATTACACCTGAAGAGGTCGCAGAAATGCGGCAGTTCTTCCCACGCGAGAAGTTCTTCATCCTTGGGCATGCCCGTTCGGGCACGACCCTGCTTATGCGCCTTGCGCGCCTGCACCCTGAAGTGCATTGCAACTATCAGGCACATTTCTTCACCCGTAAGCCGTTGCTCAAGTCGCTGGTCGATTCAGCCGAGATCGAAGAGTGGCTCACGCGCAAATCGAACCGCTGGAATCATGGACGCGACCTTTCTCCGCTTGTGCTGCGTGCCTCGGCGGACTTCATCATGGAGCGCGATGCCGCCCGCGAAGGCAAGATGATCGTTGGCGATAAAAGCCCCTCCAGCGTGATCCACGGGCAGGTCGTGCGCGACATGCACTCGTTGTATCCCGATGCGAAGATCGTCAACATCGTGCGCGACGGGCGCGACGTGTTGATCTCGGAACGCTTCCGCAACTTTGTCGAAGAATCCAAATTTTTGACGGCGGAAGACAAACGCATCATCGCGGACCTCCGAACGGATCCCGCTCCATTCAGCGACGGACGCCGCTCGATCTTCACAGAGACATTCATCCGCAACATTGCTACCCGCTGGGTCAACGACCTGACGGAGACCGATACCGAAGCAAACCGCCTTTACAGCGGACAGTATCACACCCAGCGCTATGAAGACCTGCTACAAAACCCATTTGAAGAGATGAAAAAATTGTGGCAGTTCCTCGGCGTAAAAGGTGTGGATGCCAACCTTGAAGAAAACGTCAAAGCCGAAATGTCCTCAAACCCCGATGGCGAATGGCAGGCACAGCGCAATGAAGGCATTGCCTCGTTTTTACCAAAAGGACAGGCGGGCAATTGGCAGCGGTTGTTCAGTGAAAAAGATAAGACTATTTTCAAAGAGATTGCTGGTGAGATGTTGGTCAAGTGGGGGTATGAGAAGTCGGTAGATTGGTAGATTGGTATGTTGGTTGAATGGGGAATTGGGAGATTGGCAAACAAGGAGGTTGTGATGGGTGAGAAAGAGTTGCGCGGGTTTGAGGATTTGGATTGTTATAAA
>JBAIYF010000633.1:0-4589 GCA_037916115.1 Anaerolineales bacterium | reverse complement strand
CCACCAACCTTGAGAACGTGCTGCTCACCGCAGTGGAAGAACTTGGGCGTACCATCCCCGGCTCCGAGGTAACGATCAAACTGAAGAAGGACGAAGCCGGGCAAAAGGCTGGTGAGGAAAAGTTATGAGACCATCCCGCAGGACACTACAGGAATTGATCTCCGACAGTACCTTAGGGCGTACCAAGCTGCGCGGCAAGATCACAGTTGCAAACCTTGTAATCACCCTGATCGTTGTGCTCATCATGGGGAGTTACATTTACCTCCGCATCCAGGCAGCCAGCCGTCAGTTGATTAACAGTGTGGAAACAAACGCCCGAACCCGCGCTGAAGAGGATCTGTTTAACGCCAATCGTGAACAGGCTGCATTCCTCGACAGTTTCTTTGAGAACATGAGCAGAAATACTGCCATCGCCGGTACATCCATTAAGTCCATTTTGGAAAACAAGGAACTTTCTTCAGGTACATACTGGGATGCCTCCGCTTCCCTCACCCAGCTGCCCTCAGGGAGTTGGGATAATTCAAATGAGGAAATTCCCTCCATTTTCATTCCCGCAGGCGTCAATTTAACGCCTTCCTTTATTTCAAAATTAAACCGTCTAAAACATTCTGAACTGGTCTTCCCTTCCATTCTGAATGGGAACCCCGATGTCGTTGCCATTTATTTCGGTGGAAGCAACAAGGAAACCTTCTACTTCCCCAACATAGACCTTGCAAATATCGTACCTGCCGATTTTGATGTGACAGGAAGGCAATGGTATATAGCAGCAAACCCGGAGAATAACCCTCAGAAACTGGTGGTTTGGTCTGCGCCCTATGAAGATGCAGCGCTGAATGGATTGGTTATAACTACCAGCATCCCTGTTTACGACAACAACGACCGCTTTCAAGGGGTCGCCGCCATGGATATTCAGATTACACGGCTTATCGACCTAGTCTCCAATACCAAAATTGGAGAAACCGGGTATGCCTTCCTGGTGGACAATGCCAATCGGGTTATTTCCATGCCGGAAACTGGCTTTACAGATTTTGGCATCACAGATGAAAACGCCTTGTTAAGCGACATCATGGATCCCGCAACGATAAGCGGAGCACACCCGGAATTTTACAGTTTGATCGAAAAAATTTCACAAGAGCCTGAAGGCTTCTTCACCTTGACTGTGAACGGTGCAGAAAAAAGGATCGCATTCCATTCCATCCCTCAGGTCAACTACAAATTGGTTTCGATCCTGCCGGAGGAAGAGCTCTTTGTCGATAGGACCGTTATCGCCGAACAGATACAAAGCGAAACGAGCACAACGGTCTTCTTCAGTTTACTCCTTGTTATTGCAGTTTTTATAGTTGCTGCAGTTATCACGTTCAGAGTAAGTAATTACCTAACTCAACCGTTGTCGATTCTGAACAATGCCGCAACGGATATTACTCGGGGCAATTTCAACACCAGAGTCGATCTCAAATCTGGTGATGAGTTGGAAACTCTCGCGTCCACGCTGAATACTATGACGGACACGATTAAGGATCTGGTTGTATCCCTCGAAAAAAGAGTTTCCGAACGTACAGCGGAACTTCAGCAGGTGATCTTCGAAGGTGAACGCAGCCGAAACCAATACGAAGCCATTGCCAAGGTTGCCCGGGCAATTACCACTCAGAAAAGTCTTGCTGAACTTCTCCCGCAGATCACACAAGTGATCAGCGAACAGTTTAACTTTTACCACGTCGGCATCTTCCTCAATGATCCAACGAGTTCTTATGCTGTTCTTGTAGCTGCCAACAGCGAAGGCGGCAGACGTATGCTTAACCGCCGCCACCAACTCAGAATCGGCGCACAAGGCATTGTGGGGTACGCCACCGGCACAAAAAAGCCGCGCATCGCTCTTAGTGTAGGCGAAGATGCCGTCTATTTCAACAATCCAGATCTGCCTGAAACCCAATCAGAAGTCGCCCTGCCCCTCTTTGAAGCTGATACTGTAGTTGGGGCTTTGGATGTGCAGAGCACCGAACCAAACGCCTTCTCAGACAAAGATCTTGAAGCCCTCAGTATTTTGGCAGAGCTAGTCAGTATTGCTATTCAAAACGCAAGACTATACGAAAAAATGGACCGTTCCCTTGCGGAAGCCGAGGCAGCCTCTCGCCAATACTTCAAGGAAAATTGGAATCGCCTTGCAGAAGAATACAAAGTTGCCGGATACCGGTATACTGCAAGTGGAGTTAAACCACTCGCAAATTCAGAAGAAGAAAAAGACGACACAAATCGAAAACAGATTCTGGTTCCCATCCTAATTCGTGGTGAAGAGATCGGCGAATTATCCATCAGCATACCGAAGGATGAAAGCATAAAATCCGACCAAATGGACATGGTCCGCGCTGTAGCCGACCGCGTTGCCGTTATCGCAGAAAACGCCCGCCTGTTCGATGAAACCACCCGCCGCGCCGAACGTGAAAGACTCGTCACAGACATCACCACCAAGATCCGCACCACCAACGATCCGCAAGTCATGATCGAGACCGCCATTAACGAACTCCGTGAAGCCCTGCGAGTTTCACGCATCGAGATTGTCCCTCAAAAGAAACAACTTCCAGACCGATAAGATTAGACGAAAGTATAAAGAGGTAACCATGACCAAAGTGATCGCAGTCTCAAATGAAAAAGGCGGGGTGGCAAAAACAACCACCGCTCTTTCGCTTGGAGCAGCGTTGGCTGAACTTGGCAACCGCGTACTTCTGATCGACCTCGATGCTCAGGCAAATCTGACGCTCGCCCTCGGTCTGGAGCCCGGCGAAGCTGAGTTAACCTCAAGCAATATCATGCTCGATAACGAACCGCTTCTCAACGCCTGCCGCAAGACCGATGTGGAAAATCTCGACCTCATCCCATCCAGTTCGCGCATCGAAACTTCTGAGCAATTCCTGCCAGTCCGCACGAACTACACCACCATCCTTCAACGCGCCATCAAACAGAACTCTCTGCCCTACGACTACATCGTATTAGACTGCCCCCCCGCACTAGGAGCCATAACCCGCAACGCCCTTGCAGCATCAAATCTTCTCTTGATCCCCACCCAGGCAGAATATTTCTCAGCCTATGCCCTGCGCAACATGATGGGGCTCATCCGCCGTACCCGTGAGGCAGACAATCCCAACCTCTCTTATCGCATCCTCGTCACCATGCTAGATCGGCGTAATCGCACTCACCGCAACATTCACGACCAGCTTCGCACCACATTTGGCACAGGTGTTTTCAACACAGTGATCGAACTGGATACCAAACTTCGCGAAAGCCCAATCGCTGGTCAGCCCATCACTCACTACAAAGCAGCCGCTCGCGGCTCCACCCAATATCGCGTTCTTGCCCAGGAACTCATGGAATATGCCAAAGAAACCGAAAATCAACAAACGTCTTGATAATCTATTCAAAGACGTTCAACCCGAGGAAAATGTAAAGGGAGGGGCTGGCAAGCCCCAGTCTGGGAAAGAAGCGGAAGCGGCTTCGCCTCCCGTTGCGCCCAAACCTGCTGCAACTTCCAAGCCAAAAGCCACACCGGTAAAGAGTCCCACCCCCAAAACCGGCGCGCTTGATCTTGCCGCACAAATACGACCTGAAACCATCAACGAAACCTCACTTCTTGGCTCAACCTATGCAACCACCTTTCAACTTGGCGAAGAGGAATGGGCGACTCTGCGCTTGGTGGATGAAAACGAAAACAGGAATTTTTCAACCGACGAGCAGCTGCTCATTCGCCAGGTTACAGACCAATTATCACTGGCGTTGGAAAATGCACGCCTGTTTCAGGAAACCCAGCGCCGCGCACAGGAACTCTCGATCGTCAACCAAGTTGTTACATCGGTAGCTGGTTCTCTCGACTTAAAAAGCACTTTGCAAAGCGTGGCAGATAATCTGGTGAGTCTGCTCTCATCCGATAATGTTGGGATCGCATTGATCACCCCCGACAAAAAACAACTTACGCTTATCGCCGAGGCGTTCCCTACCCTTGAAGTATCAAGAAGTATAGGATTATTAATTCCCATCGAAGGCAATCCTGCCACCGAAGAAGTCATCCGTACGCGAAGACCTGTCTTCATGAAGGACGTTGAACATAATCCTCTCGCCGCACCTGTGCGAGAGGTACTAATGCAGCGAGGCATCAACAACCTTCTTATTTTGCCGCTTCTTTCGGAGCAGGAAGTTATTGGTACCATTGGTGTAGCATTTCAAGATGCAAACCGTTCCATCAGCCAGACGGAACTGCGCACGCTTGAAACCATCATCCTGCAAACTTCCACAGCCATCCAAAAAATCAACCTGTTCGAGCGCATGGAAGCCTCCGAGCAGAACCTGCGTACACTCTTCAGCGCCATGGAAGATGTGGTGTTGGTGATCAATTACGAAGGGCGTTATGAGCAAATTGCACCTACAAACCCTTCTCTTTTGGTGCGCCCCTCAGAAGAGCTGATCGGCAAAACGTTCCATGAACTTTTGCCGCAAGAAACAGCAGATGTGTTTCTTGAAAAAGTGCAAGAGGCATTAAGCAGCCAAAGCAAGGTCCAATTTGAATACGAACTAACCCTCAGGGGTCAACAGTTATGGTTCCT
>JBAIYF010000632.1:0-4005 GCA_037916115.1 Anaerolineales bacterium | reverse complement strand
GGTTTGCGTTCCAAAGAGACCACACGTGAAACCTTGATCTATGCCCTCCCCATTTTTGGTTTCGCCTCGGCTTTTGCGCTTGTCTCCGATGAAATGAATTATGGTGCGCGCTTCCAATATGCTACGGTACCGCTTGCGCTGCTTTCGTGGATTCCGCTTGTGCGGGGCATCAAGTTTGAAGCGCTGATTCAGGCTGAGGTCCGCGAGAGAGCCGTGTACTATCTTGCTTTCATCGGGCTTGCGGCGGGCATTGTCTATTATTCCTGGTTCCAAACCTGCTTCCTCGCTTTGTATCAACAATCCTGCGACCGTCCCTATGAGCGTGATGGGCGTTTGGAGATGGCGCGCATGCTGGCGGATTATCGCGGCAAGGGCTATGTGATGGCGGTGACCGAAGCGGGCTTGCTGCCATATTATTCGGGTTGGGATGCGGTGGATACCTGGGGACTGAACGACCAGTTCATTGCGCACAACGGCTTGACGGTGGAATACCTCGATAGCAAGAAGCCACACATCATCATGTTCCACGATTATTATTCGCCGCTGGTGCCGCCCAAATTGACCGAAGCCAACCTTGCCCAGCGCTGGTTTAGCATGACGATCTTGTTGAAGACATACGCGGAAGATAATGGTTATATTCTCGCGGCGGTCTTTGGCGATAGCCCGTATGATACGCACTACTACTATGTGCGCCCGGATTTTGAAGACAGCAAACGCCTTGTGGAGCAGATCTCGAAATTCCGTAATTATTATTATCCGACCACAGGCAAGCGTTCGATCAATTATGCGATCTTTGAAGATGGACCATAGACCATTGACCATGGTTGTCCATCGTCCATCGTCCATAGTCTTGAATGAGGAGAAGCCCCATGTCTGAAATAGCCGAACTTGCCGAGAAACTCAAAACCGAAGGCGAACGCATGGTTGCATTTTTTGCCGGGCTGACAGATGACCAGTGGAGCAACGAGGTCTACACCGAAGAGACAACGTGGAGCATTCGCAATGTACTTGCACATTATGTCACCTCCGAGCGCGGACTGGTACGCCTCTTTGAGCGCATCCGCACCACCGGCGAAGGTGCCGCAGACGATTTCTCGATCGACCGTTACAACGCATCTCAGCAGGAAAAGACCAAAGACCTCGCGCCTGCCGAGCTGCTGGAGCAGTACAAGCAAGTCCGCGCGGAGTCGGTGCAATGGGTGAGCGGATTGAAAGACGAAGAACTCGAGATCAAGGGGCGGCATCCCTTCCTTGGCGAAACGGTTATTCGCGAAATGATAAAGATGCTTTATCTTCATAACCAACTTCATTATCGCGATGTGAAGCGGGCATTAAAGTGATTTACCACAAAGTTTCACGAAGTGTCACTAAGGTTTTACTTTGTGATCCTTTGTGACACTTCGTGGCCCAATAGGTCTTTTATGAAACTCTCTCCCTTCAAACTCGAACGCTATTTCGCCAAATACGAATTCAACGCCGAATTCTTGTTGTGTTCTTCCGATTGCGAATCCCTGTCGGTTGCCGACCTGCTTGCCCTCGAAGATGGCGCCGCGGAGCGGTTTCAGCATCACTGGTTGGGCTACACCGAATCGCAGGGCAGCCCAACTTTGCGCAAAGTGATCGCCGGAATGTACACCACAACTCAGCCGGATGATATTTTGGTCTTCACCGGTGCGAACGAAGCCATTTATCTATTTATGATGGCGGCTTTGCAGGCAGGCGACCATGTCATTGTCCATGCGCCGCATTATCAAGCCTTGAGCGAAGTGGCGAAAGGCATCGGCTGTGACGTCAGCCCGTGGTATGCCCGTGAAGAGAATGCCTGGGCGTTGGACTTGGACGAACTCAAGCGGCTTCTTCGTCCCGCCACCAAGGCGATCGTCGTCAACCTGCCGCATAATCCCACCGGCTACCTCATGTCCCGCGCCGACTTTGACACTCTCAACCGCTTTGTGCAGGAAAATGATCTGCTGCTCTTTTCGGATGAGGTCTACCGCGAATCTGAATACGACCTTGCTGACCGTCTTCCCGCCGCAGTGGACTATGGTGCGCATGCCGTTTCGCTTGGCGTAACTTCCAAAACCTATGGCTTGGCGGGTCTGCGCATTGGCTGGCTCGCCACCAAAAACCGCGAACTCTATAACAAAATCGCTTCGCTGAAAGACTACACCACCATCTGCAACTCCGCCCCCAGTGAATTCCTCGCCGAAGTTGCCATGCGCAACCGCACAAAATTGGCAAGCCGCAATCTTGAGATCATTAAACACAACCTTACAATCGTAGACGGTCTCTTCACGAAGCACGCCTCACTTTTCAACTGGCACCGTCCTAAAGCGGGTTCCATGGGATTCCCAAAACTTTTGCAAGGCGACGTGGAATCCTTCTGTGATGACCTTGTCAAAAAAACAGGCGTCCTCTTGCTTCCCGGCACCATGTACGATGAAACGGAAAACCACTTTCGCCTAGGACTGGGACGCAAGAATCTCCCGCAAGCCGTCGCGCGGCTGGAAGAATATCTCTCCAATCTGAAATCGTAAATTTGCCCCAAGCATGTCGAAGGGTCGTAAATTGCTAAAGCTCACCCGCCCTCTCCACCTTCTTCTCACAGCGCTGACCTATCTCCTCGGCGCAAGCATCCCTGCCTACCTGGGCAAGCCGTTTCAACTTGTCCCATTTGTTCTTGGCTTGGCGATTGCCCTGCTGGCTCAAACCAGCATGTCCTATCTGCGCGAGGTCTTCCGTCCGCACAATGAGCCGATCCTCGAAGGCGAAACCCCGCAGAAAAAAGAAACATTGCGTAATACCCTGCTCTACATATCCGCTGGTATGGTTGGAACCATCGCGCTAATTGTCTTCCTTTTTTACCAAAACTTCACTCTCACACTTCCCGCCTTCCTCTTTCTTCTATCTTCTTTCTTTCTCATTCTCATTTACTCTATCCCGCCCCTGCACCTCGTCAACCGCGGCTTCGGTGAACTCATCCTCGCCGTTCACATCGCCTACATCATCCCGTCCATCGCCTTCCTCTTGCAAGCCGCTGAAATATCGCGTCTACTCACCACGTTGCTATTGCCGCTTACCACGCTTGCCCTTGCGTACTTCCTCATCTTAAACTTCACCACCTTCCCTGAAGATCAAAAATACGACCGCGGCACTCTTCTCCGCCGCCTCACTTGGGAGCGCGCCGTTCCGCTTCATCACAGCCTCATCATCTTCACCTACCTCACCTTCGCACTTGCGCCGCTCTTCGGCTTCGCCCTCAACCTCATCGCCCCCGCCTTTCTCACCCTGCCATTCGCCATTTTTCAAATATTCCAACTGCAATCTATTGCCAATGGCAACCCGCCCAACTGGCGCCTGTTGACCTCCACCGCCCTCGCCGTTTTTGGGCTTACCACCTACTTCCTCACCCTCACCTTCTGGCTCCGCTAACCTTCAACCTTCAACTTTTGACCTTTGACCTGCCATGCCCGAATTTCTGACTCTCCTCTCGCCCGACCAAGCCCGCGACAAACTCCTCGCGGCTCTCTCCCAGCTGACACTTGATCCTGAAACCATAGCCGTAGACTCCGCCTTGGGCAGAGTCACCGCCGCAGATGTCGTCGCACCGCACCCGCTGCCCGAATTTCCCCGCACCACCGTGGATGGCTACGCCGTCCGCGCACAAGATACCTTCGGCGCGACAGACTCGCTTCCGGCATATCTTCACCTTATTGGCGAAGTGCCGATGGGGGATGAACCGACCTTTGAAGTGGGTGCGGGTCAATGCGCCTTGATCCACACTGGCGGCATGCTCCCCAAAGGCGCGGATGCGGTGGTGATGTTGGAATACACCCAAACCGTAGGGGCGGGGTCGCCCCACCCAGAGATCGAGATATTCAAATCAGTCGCCGATGGTGAAAATGTCATCCGCATTGGCGAGGACGTTGCCAAAGATCAGGTTGTGATTCCCAAAGGCACCACTCTGCGCCCAGCCGAAATTGGCGGGTTGATGGCGCTCGGAAT
>JBAIYF010000631.1:0-2724 GCA_037916115.1 Anaerolineales bacterium | reverse complement strand
GTGGCTTTTCTCTTGTCCATTCAAGGCTGCTGAAGAGTCTTGCCTTGGCTGCACGGTAATTTTCATAACTGCCGTGCTCATCCATGTGCTCATGCGTGATATTGGTAAGCACCGCAACATCGAATTCACAAGCATCGATGCGGTGCTGCGCCCAGCCATGCGAAGTGGTTTCCAATACGACATGGGTTAAGCCAGCGTCCACCATTTTGGCAAGATAGCGTTGCACATCATGCGCATCTGGCGTGGTGACGTGGAACCCGGTATCCAGCACTTCATCACCAATCACAGCATTGACCGTAGAGATCATTCCTGCCTTGAGCCCCGCCGCAATGAGGATCTTGTAAAGCAAGTTGCTGGTCGTGGTCTTGCCATCCGTACCGGTCACACCGATGACGGTCAATTTACGGGCAGGAAAGCCATGAAACGCCGCGGCAAGCCAGGTCAAAGAATGACGCGCATTTTCCAGTTGGATATATGGAACGCTGAAACCGCTCAAGTCTCTATCGCCAACAACCGCAGCAGCGCCGTTATCAATTGCTTTTTGAATGTAATTGTGACCATCTGCGTCACGTCCACGCATGGCAACAAATAGATTGCCAGGCTTTACAGCGCGGCTATCAATGACAATATCTGTGATATTCACGTCAGGGATGTTTTGAGGAACAGAAAAAGGGAAGTCAATGAACAGGTCTTTGAGAAGCATGGTGAAATTTCATCTCCAATTGGTCTTAAACAAAAAAGGCTTTGGTAATTTTACCAAAGCCTTTTTTGATGTCGTTCCAAATTTACTTGAGCGCGGTGCGCAGCCCTTCGAGCTTACCAGCGACGGAGGCATCGAGCACCTTCTCGTCAACTTTGATGACCAGACCGCCAAGAATGGAGGGATCAACCTTGAAGGAGTAATCCTTCGCAGAGACGCTCTTCTTCACAGCTGCTTCTTCATCCTTGGAAAGCGGCAATGCGCTGGTGACCACGGCGGATTCGCCCTTGAGCTCTTCGCCTACAACGACCACTTTGCCAGATTTCACGCCAGAGAAAAATTCATCGAGCAGAGCGCGCTGTTTCTTCTCATCGAGAGCTTCACCAACCAGTTTGTTGGCAGCTGCCATGGCAAGAGCAGCAACCTGACCGCGCAAATCGCCGAGAATGCGGCTGCGTTCGAGTTCGGCTTCAGCCATGGCGGCTTCGCGAGCCTTGGCTGCTTCGGCTTCAGCAGATACGCGCACATCCTTGGAGGCAACTTCAGCTCGTTCGGTGGCTTCACGGACAACCTTGCTGGCTTCCGCCTGGGCATCCGCAATAATCTTGGCGGCGTCCTTTTCAGCGTTGGCGCGGGCCTCGGCTGCAACACGGGCATCTTCAAGACCTTGGGCAATCTTCTTCTTGCGGCTGTCCATCATGTCCAGCATGGGTTTGTACACCCAGGCGTTCAGTGTGAGGAACACAATAGTGAACGCAATGATCTGAACAATGAGGAGACCGAGATTAATACCTAATGCTTCCATTTGTCAGGCTCCTTGAAATTACACGACTTTGAAGAGCATGAGGAACGCGATGACCAAACAATAGATCGCGATCGCTTCGGAGAACGCAATGCCGAGAATCATGTTGGTCAGCAGGTTACCGTAGGTATCAGGATTGCGAGCCATGCCGGTGAGAGCACCCTGCACACTAAGACCGATACCGACACCAGCGCCCGCGGCGCCGATCATTGCCAAGCCTGCGCCGACAAAGCGCATTGCATCTAAAATATTTCCTTCCATGGTTACAAGCCTCCTTAGGGGTTTATCCTGTTATTGATTGAATGAAATTAATGACCTTCAGCGTGCTCATCGCCGTGACCCTGCGTGGCTTGCGCCATAAACACCATGGTCAACATACCGAACACGAACGCCTGAATGATACCAACGAACAATTCGAACATCATCACCATTGCAGGCAGGATCGAGATGCGTCCTAACAAACCAGCCACGATCGCGACCAACACGATACCAGCGAACATGTTACCGAACAAACGGAAAGCAAACGAGAGGATCTTTGAAATTTCAGAGATCAACTCAAGCAAGCCGACCAAAAAGTCCATCGCACCGAAGAACGGCACCTTGAACATGCGGCGGGTATTGAAGAACTTGCTCAAATAGCCAAGTCCCTGCGCACGGAAACCGATCACCTGGATCATTACCACAGAGATGATCGCCAGCGCAGCGGTGAAGTTCAAATCCACCGAAATACCACGCAAGAAGGGATAAATCACATACTCACCCTCCTCAGCGGTCAGGAACATGCCTTGCACAGCATGTCCACCACCATGCGCTTCTTTGATCAGACCGATCGACTCAAAGCCAGGCACCAACTTCAACAGGTTTGCAAACAACACATAGATCATGATAGTCGCAAACCAAGGGAAGATCGCCCGCGCCCACTTGGCACCCGCAGAACCCTCGGTCAGGTTGTAGAGCATTTCGACCAAAGCTTCCATCAGATTGCCAATCCCGCTTGGCACCATATCTGTCTGTGCACTCCGCTTAATGGAGCGATTGGTGAAGAACGCAATCAAGATCAACAACACAAGCGTGATCGCCAGTGTGGGCAGCGTATTCACCAGATAGAATTTGCCAATGACCGGCAGTTCGAACAAAGGCGTATAACTGAGTTTTTCCGGGGCGACCACGATCTCAGGCGAAATGGGGACATAGATCCCACCCAGAATGAAGCCTGCGATCA
>JBAIYF010000630.1:0-1535 GCA_037916115.1 Anaerolineales bacterium | reverse complement strand
TAATGCCCTCGCGGATCAGGTCGGGGCTGGAGTAGGAGAAGTTGAGGCGCATGGTATTGGCGCCGCCACCGTTTGGGTGGAATGCCGCACCGGGCACGAATGCCACTTTGCGGTCAATGGCGATCTTGAGCACTTCGGCTGCGTCTACACCCTCGGGCATGATGCCCCACAGGAACATGCCGCCCTGCGGCTTGGTCCAGCGCATTTCGCTTGGGAACATCTCGTCCATCATTTCGAGCATCACATCTCGGCGTTCCTTGTACACCGAGCGGATCACCTTGACATGCTCATCCAGAAAACCGCCTTTCGCCACCTCGTGCGCCACATATTGATTGAACGACGATGTGTGCAGGTCTGCGGCTTGCTTGGTCATCACCAGTTTTTGAATGACCTTCGGCGGAGCGACCACCCACGCCAGGCGCAGACCCGGCGCAAGCAATTTCGAGAAGGTGCTCAAATAAATAACATTGCCCGTGTATTCATGCCCGCCGTCATTGCGGTATTGCGCATCCAGATAAACGACCGAAGGCAGGTGCTCACCGTCGTAGCGTAATTGACCATAGGGGTCGTCTTCGATGATGGGTACACCATACTGGTCGGCAAGTGCCACCAGACGTTTGCGCCGCTCAAGGCTGAGTGTCGAGCCGGAGGGGTTCTGAAAGTTTGGCAGCACATAAATGAACTTCGGTCCGACCCGAAGCGCGTTCTCTAACTCATCCACGATCATGCCATGCTCATCCGCAGGGACGGAGATGTACTGCGCCCCGTAGGCGTTCCATGCCTGTAATGCGCCCAAATACGTGGGCGACTCAACCACAACATAATCGCCGCGATTGATGAACAGCCTGCCGAGAAAATCCAATGCCTGCTGCGAGCCGGATGTGATCAAAATATTCTCCGGTGTCACCGAAACCTTGTACCGCTCCGCGTGGCGTGCGATCATCTCGCGCAACGGACGGTACCCTTCCGTGGTGCTGTATTGAAGCGCCTGCGCCCCATGTTCCTGCAAGACCCGATTGCACGCCTCCTGAAACTGTGCCACCGGAAAGACGCTCGGGGCGGGCAGCCCTCCTGCGAACGATATGATGTCGGGCTGTTCGGTCAACTTCAACAACTCGCGGATGACGGAACTTCCCATGCGCTGCATGCGGTGGGCGAAGCGATACTCCCAGGGTGTCTGCATTTTCACTCCTTAGTGAAGAGATAAAAAAAGCCTGACAGGTACGCAGGTACCCATCAGGCTGGCTGATTCAAGGCATCGGAATGCCGAAATGTGATCTTGCCAGGAGTCCATTCATGGCGCTTGAATCTTACCCAGTTTTGCCAAAGGATGCAACTGTTTTTTGTAACTGTAAACCGGTTGTAGAGGTAACAAATCTCCCTGACGGAAAAGAGCCGCCTCACCCCGGACCCGGGGACTGTTCCGGTGTTTCAGGCATTTCTACTCGCGGAAAATACCGGTTGCAAAAAATCAACAAGTATGTCACAATAGGGGTGCAACGATCAGGGTGCCCCCCTCACCCTGGTCGTTGCAC
>JBAIYF010000629.1:0-4046 GCA_037916115.1 Anaerolineales bacterium | reverse complement strand
GAGACCATGGTTGCCAGTTGTTTTATTAGTCTACGCCTGCTTGCCTCTACAGACTGGAAGGATTTCTTTGAGCAAACCAGCCGGGTGGAAAAGATCTTGCGTGACGATCCGGCGCAGATCTATGCAGGCATGGATTTCAAAACCCGCAACAGTTATCGCGGTGTCATCGAAGACCTGGCGCGCCACTCAACCTTCAGTGAAGAGGATGTGGCGCTTGCTGCCGTTGAACTTTCCCGTCGCTTGGATGAACATACCTCCTCCCGTGAAACCCATATCGGCTTTTATCTGCTCGATAAAGGCCGCGCCAGACTTGAAAAAAGTATTGGGTACCGGCTGGGGTTCAAGGTCCGCGTGCGACGCGCATTGCTCTCATTTCCCACGCTTACATATCTTGGATGTATTGCTTTCCTTTCTATGTTGTTCGTCCTTGGGATGCTCGGATATGCGAGCTATTCGGGTGGTTCAATCACTCAACTTATCATCGTTGGTGTTTTGGGACTTGGACTGTCTCTGGAACTTGCCATCCATCTTGTGAATTGGGGTGTAACCCACCGCATCGCACCGCAAAGTTTACCGCGCATGGATTTTTCAGAAGGCATCCCGCCCGATAACCGCACCATGGTGGTGATCCCGACCATATTAGACAGCACATCTGAACTCAACCATCTCTTGCAGGAATTGGAACTGTATTACCTATCCAACCCAGACCCGCAGTTGACGTATGCCTTGCTGACCGATTTCAGTGATGCACAGACGGAAAATATGCCAGAGGATGAACCCTTGCTTGCTCTGGCAACGGATGGCATTGAGAACTTAAATCACAAGTATCCGACCAGACCTTTTTATTTATTCCATCGTCATCGCCAGTGGAATCCATCCGAAGGAGTTTGGATGGGCTGGGAGCGCAAACGCGGCAAGCTGGCAGACTTTAACCGCCTGCTTTTGAATCTCGGTGAAAATGACCACACGGTTCTTCTTGCGGATAAGCGGGTGATGTCGAAAGAAGTGAGAGCAGATCAACGAACCCCTCAAACTCACTACTCGACCCGGGTGGGGGATGAAAGTATTCTGCCGTATATAAAATATGTGATCACGCTCGATGCAGATACATCCCTGCCGCAAGGCAGCGCCAATCAGCTGATCGCCACGTTGGCGCATCCACTAAACCATGCCGAGTTTTCAGCAGACGGACGTTCTGTGATTGCCGGGTATACCGTCCTTCAGCCGCGTGTTGCGATCAAACCGACCAGTGCGAACCGCTCCATCTTTTCGCAGATATTTGCTGGCACTCCCGGGTTTGATCTTTATTCCTTTGCCGTATCCGATGTGTATCAGGATCTGTTTGGTGAAGGCAGTTATGTTGGCAAGGGAATCTATGATGTCGCAGCCTTTGAGCACAGCCTTGCAGGTCAGGTGCGGCAGAACACGCTACTTAGTCACGATCTGTTCGAAGGCATTCATGGACGCGCAGCGCTGGTCACAGATATTGTTCTCTACGAGGAACATCCATGGCGCTATGTGGTCTACGCCCAACGTTTACGCCGCTGGATCCGCGGTGACTGGCAGTTATTGCCGTGGCTCCTTCCGATCGTAAAAAATGAAAACGGGTTGGTGTGGAACCGGTTATCTGCCATCAATGTTTGGAAGATCTTCGATAACCTGCGACGTAGTCTGTTGCCGCCTATGCTGTTAACGCTTCTGGTTGCAAGCTGGTTGTTCCTGCCCGGCTCTCCTCTGGTGTGGACCTTGTTGGTCTTCCTGCCTTCTGCTTTGCCGGTGATGACGCAAACGTTCCATCATGTTCGATACGCACTTCAAAGCAAACTGACCGTCAAACAACTTTTCAAACCGACCCAGCTCCCACTTACACGGTGGGCGCTATACATTATTTTCCTGCCATACGAAGCGTTGCTGATGCTGGGTGCGATTCGCACGACACTGACTCGATTACTGATCGCCCGCAAAAATCTACTGCAATGGACGACCGCCGCAAAAGCAGCCCGCTTGTTTGGGTCTGACCCAAAGAACGAAACCTTGCGCGAGATGGCTCCGTCTTTGGTCTTTAGCGTGGCATTGGCGATGTTGATTGCCATTCTTAACCCAAATGCATTATGGGTTGCGGCACCTTTGTTGATTTCATGGTTGGTCGCACCTCAGATCGCGTATGTGATCAGCAAACCTGCCATCCGCGTTAGGGCTCCACTCTCGGAAACTGAACGTAGGAAAGTTCTTCGGCTCGCGCGGCGCACTTGGGCATTTTTCGAACGATTTGCCGGACCCAATGACCATTGGGTGCCGCCGGATCACTTCCAAGAGACCCCTCGTGGAAGTGTGGCGCACTACACCACACCGACCAACATAGGCATGTTCCTGGTATCCACTTTGTCAGCCTATGATCTGGGGTATATGGGATTGGTTGAGTTGGCGCTGCGTTTGCGCTCGACCTTTGAGACTATCGACAAGCTCGAACATTATCGTGGACATTTACTGAATTGGTATGACTCTCAAACACTGACCGCGCTCCCGCCTCATTACATCTCGACAGTGGATAGCGGCAACCTGGCAGCCTGTTTGATCACTTTGAAACAGGCTTGCCTAACCATGCCAAACGAGTCTTTGCTCGGCAACAAACGCTGGCAGGGCTTACTCGCCATCATGGATATTCTGGCAGAAGTTCTGGAAACGCTTGAGAAGAACAACCCGCATCCAACCATTGAATCATTTGAAGAAGAGTTGACCTATATTTACGAACGTGTGAGCGCCGCTCAGAGCCAACCGTCCGCGTGGAAAATGACTCTCGACTGGCTGTCAGGCGAAGGCTGGGAAAGAGTCTCTCACCGTTTGATGGACCTACTCAAGAGTCATCCCAATCTCAATCCCGAATCCTTGAGCGATCTTCAACTTTATCTTGATCTGATGCAACATCACCTGCAGGATATGCAGCGCAGTTTGGATCTATTTGCTCCCTGGTTGAATCGTCCAGATGCGCCGCCTGAATTGGGTGACATCGTTAGGACGCCTGCATGGCAGGAGTTCCGTAATAACTTGCCTGTTGAGCTGCCCGCATTGGGTGAAGCAGGGGCGGTCTATGAACACATCAAGCACTCGTTGAATGAATTCAAATCGCAGATAAGTGACAAGACGGCGCTTGAGTGGTGTGACAAATTAAGCGACGATCTATCAACGGCACACTTGCGGGTCTCGCCTTTGAGGATCGGATTTCATGAGCTGGCTGAGCTGGCAGAAACCGCTGTAACGAACATGGAATTCCGCTTTTTATTCCATGAACGCCGACAGGTCTTTCATATCGGATACAACGCCAGCACCGAACAGCTTGACCCAAGCTATTACGACCTCTTGGCATCGGAAGCCCGCATTGCCAGCCTGGTCGCGATTGCAAAAGGCGATGTGCCGCAAAGTCACTGGCAGCATTTGGGTCGCCCGGTGACGGTGGTGAACGGGAAACAACTCCTGCTCTCATGGAGCGGAACCATGTTCGAATATCTCATGCCGACCCTGTTCATCAGAGATTACGCCGGAACGTTCCTCTCGGAAAGTTGTTATGCCGCGTTGGATGCACAAATAAACTACGGAAAAGAACAACAAGTTCCCTGGGGCATTTCCGAATCGGGTTACTATGCTTTCGATCTTAATTTGAATTACCAATACCGCGCCTTTGGCGTGCCTGAGTTGGGATACAAGCGCGAACTGCATGAAGATCTGGTCGTTACTCCGTATGCCTCACTGCTGGGACTTTCGCTTCAACCTCATCAAGTGTTGGAGAACATGACTCGTCTGGAGCAGGAGAACATGCTTGGGCGATTTGGTTTTTATGAAGCGCTCGATTACACCAAAACGCGCATGCCCAAGTATCAGACTCAGGCGATCGTACAATCCTACATGGCGCATCATCAGGGCATGATCCTGATGGCGGCGAATAATTATCTTTTGGATGATGTCATCGTGCGGCGTTTCCATGCGGATGAGCGCATCAAGAGCGTGGAACTGCTTCTTCAGGAGAAGATCCCGCAAAATGCGCCAATCGA
>JBAIYF010000628.1:0-3248 GCA_037916115.1 Anaerolineales bacterium | reverse complement strand
CGGCAGTGTAGCCGACCCCTTCGTAAAAATCTCGGGTAGATTTGTAATGTTCTGTGCCCGATGTTTCTGCAATGAGCATACGACCGCCCAGGTTTTTGACGGCTTCCTCACTGGCAGAGATCAGCCTGCGCCCTGCACCGCTTCGGCGCGTTTCCGAGTCGACGGCGATCCAATAGAGGTCGTATACGCCGGTCGCCAGGTCTCGTGGACCGTAGACGGCAAAGCCCAATATTTTGTCGCCATCACGGTCCACAATAAAGGTGTATCCGCAGACTTCCGGTCCGTCGTTGATGTATTCCTGCCAGATTTCTGCGACGCATTGTATTTCCTCTTCATTAAACACACCTGCGCGCGCAGTGATATCCTGAATTTGTTCGCCGTCCGTATTGACTGCTGTAATGATCATCGTTTAATACTTGCCTTCCTCTTTTGGGGTCGGCTGATTTTCGCTGAAATCAGAGATTTACGCAAGACCTTTGCTTAACCGATGATGCCGCCAAAGGTCAGCAGGGCGATCGGCATTAATACCCAGCCAAGGAGTTGGTGGATATGTTTATAGATCCACGCGGCTCTCCGTTCTGGTTTGGGGTCCCATTTATCTGATATGCCAAGTTCAACATAGGGAATGAAGAGATCAAAACTGTACAGGAGGGCATTGTATACAGGCACGACAACATCTTCATCCACCACTTGCATTTCCTCTTCTTTGCGAAATACGATCGTGCCGATGATGATGACCAACCCGCCCCAAACAAAAGCGAGGAATGGGCGCTGACCATAGCCGGAAAAAATGAACATAAACCATGACCAAAACCACGCCCCCGATCGAGGTTTGAGGATGCTGTCGCGCTCACGAGTTTTGCGTGCCACTTCTACTTCAGCTGCCCAGTCTGGGTGCCCCTTTTCGATGAGGAAAGATGCCATTGTCTGATATGCCTGCGGACTGTACGCCGAGTCTTCGAGCATTTTTAACAAGACATTCCAGTTGTTGTCCTCCAACTCCTGATTCCCCAAGCCAATATCCGCATAACTCATACTGCGCAGATTGAAATTGTCCGGGTCGGTGGGCCAGGCAAAATTCGTGATGGAAAAGAAGCCGATATCCGCATTGCTCATGTCCAGCATGCTGGTGACCTGGAAGTTTTCGAAAGCAGTGGATGATTCTGCGACAAACCCAGGGGCAAGGAACTGATCTGTTTTTACATCGTGGATGTAGAGATTGTTCGCTGTCGAGGCGCTGACGTCAATGATCGCGAACGGCTGGTCTGTGCCGCTGATCACCACATCGCCGAAGTCATCGTAGGTCAGGCGCAGCCCGGCAGGTGCGGATATTCCCACAAATAAGCCCGTTCCCGCAACAGAGATACTGTTAAAGGTTAACGGCTCCTCTGTATACATGTAGTTCGTGCCTGTGAAGTCGAGATCATTTTCGATCTGCACCCCGGTAAAGTTGATCTGACCATTGAAGGTTGTGGATTGAAAGTTCATCCAGCCTGCTTCTGTATATTGGAAATTCAAACCTTTTGAAAAGTTTGCGCCGGTAAAGTTAATAAAACGGGATGACGCAAAATATTGGAAATTGGCATCGCCGTTAAAGTTACTGCCTGAAAATTCAGTGTCGCGACCTACAATACCACTTTCAAAGCTTATTTCATCTTTAAAATTTGCAGATTGGGCAATTAGAAAGTTCCCAATGCGAACATCCTTGAAACTGCCCCGGTTCTCAAAGGTTGCCTGCGACAGATTTAGGTTTCCGCCAATGTTCGCACTTTCGACCATGGCAATACCTGCAAGGCGGGCGTTATAGAGGTTGGCATCCTTTGCTATTCGTGTGGTCCATATCTCAAAAGGAAAGGCCGTATCCGGGTCGGGTTCTGTTCCAAGAAATTGCGAGTTGACCCCATAGAAATTCCCGCCGATATTCGCGCCAAAAAGACTTACCACTTTTTCATATGTTGATTCGTACAGCGACAGGTCGTCGCTAATCGTTGCCCGGTTAAAGCGGACAGACCCTTCCACAAGCGAGTTATACATCAGGAACGATCGGATTTTGGCGCTTGAAAATTCAATGCGCCCGGTAAAACGACACTTGTCAAAAGTGATGGTGAATGGAACATTCAACCCGTCACCGCGAATATCGCCTTCGATGGTGGTGTTATATATCTTGATGAATGGACTTTGCTGCAGGGAGGGATTTTTCAATAACTCCACAATAAATTCTCCGCGGACAACCCGCTGAGACGCATCCGGAAAAGCGAGGGCAAGGTCTGCTTCTCCATCTGCGAGTAGTTCTGAGAGGATGTATTCCTCCGCCGCCGGGTTGTAAGTCGTTTCATCAGCTTGGGCTGCGCTGGGCTGTATGAACAGCATCGAAATGGCAAGAAAACAGGCAGCAAGGGATTTTATGGTTTTCATGTCAGGCTCCTGTGCGAACAGAAATGATTACTGGTATCTTTGGACGCGAAATGAACCTATAATGCTGCGACTATTGATAAAGTGAATTGCAGGATGCTCAAAGTTTATCACTCACCCGCTATTTAAGTGCCTGCTCGGTCAACTCGGCAGCCAGACCAATGTAATGTTCCGGTGAGAGAGATTTCAGTTTTTTACGTGTTGTGTCGTCCACATCGATCATATTGCACCAGGCATTGTAATCGGCTGCGGTTAGAACTCTTCCGCGAGTCTGTTCTTTGAGCGCTTCGTAAGCGTCGGGGTTGCCTGCGGCGCGGAGGATGGTCTGTGCGCCTTCGGAGACAACTTCCCAATGGGCATTTAACTCGGTTGTGAGTTTTTCCTCATCAGGAGCAATCCGCTTCAGACCACGCTGGAGATTGGTCCATGCTAATAGACTGTGACCTAACGCCGTGCCAAACGTGCGCCGAACGGTGGAGTCGGAAAGGTCGCGCTGCAGGCGTGAGATAGTCAACTTTTGGGCGTAATGGGCAAAGAGCGCATTTGCAACTCCAAGGTTTCCTTCGGCATTCTCAAAGTCGATCGGGTTGACCTTCTGCGGCATGGTGGACGAGCCCACTTCGCCTGCCACAACGGCTTGTTTGAGATACCCATCGCTGATATACCGCCAGACATCCTGGGAGAAGTCGATCAAGATCGAATTCGTTAATCGGATCAAATCAAAATATCTAATCCAATTGTCGTAGGGGAGGATCTGGGTGGTGAGCAGGTTTGGCTCAAGCCCATACGTAGAGATGAATTCTTTACTGAATGTGGTCCAGTCCACATTTGGTGCG
>JBAIYF010000627.1:0-2575 GCA_037916115.1 Anaerolineales bacterium | reverse complement strand
TACATCGGCGCACTCGTTCAACTGACAGGTATCTTCTATTTTGTTAGATGGGCAACACGATCCACACGCGGCGCATGGATCGCATTTTTTGTAACGGCGCTTTCTTTGTTCAACGTCAAATTCCTGGTCTTCGACCCCTTCCGTCCAGACCATCTTGCCTATGGCTTGATCCTGCTGCAAACCTACTTTGCATTCGAACGTAAATTCATCCCCTTGCTTTTACTCACACTCCTCGGCTCAACCATACGCGAGTTTAATCTTATACCTTTGGCAGCCTACCTGTTTGCACTCATACGTGATCAAGAGACCAGACCAATCGGCATCAGACATGGTCTTATATCGGCGTTTTTTGTTATCCCTGCAGTCCTATTGCCGCGCCTGCTAATTCCAGTCACTCAAGATTTTCAGATCATCAGCCTAAACCTCGAAGGTCTGTTGACCGCCATCGCCTTCTTCTTCATTCCGAGGCTTATGATCAATTTTATTTTTTCGGTCATAGCATACTTTCTGCCTTTGCTGTTGCTTGCCAACCTGAAAGACCTAAAACCTGCCTTTCAAACACTACCTGCAATACAAAGGAATTACCTGCTCGGCTACACTTTCCTCGTTCTCTTAATGTCTTTTTGGGGCGGAACAGACTATACCCGCTTCGCCACATTTCTCTTCCTGCCACAGATCATTTTGATCGGTTTGCTTGAACCCAAAATGCAAAACCCAAAAATCGTAATTGCCTTCCTATGTCTCTTTATTTTCAACCGCTTATGGATGCACATCCCCGATTGGGACGTCCAGGCATATCGGGATTTCTTTGGCGGTTTTGCCTCACAGTTAAACATTCATACCGCTTATCGATTCTTGGAGCTACTGTTCTTCATTCTCATAGGGTATGCCATAAACAGGCAGAGACAAAATGAAACCCAAATTCCATAACATCATTCTCATCCTGCTTGCCGCATCAATGGCATGCAATATTCAGGTCAATTGGACATCCACACCGGAGCCGGTTTCTCCCCAATCCACCGAATCTTCCGCCGCCACTGAATCTCCCCTCATACAAACGCCTCAATTCGAACCGATACCGAATCTGCCCACCCAGGCATTGACCGTCATTGCGGGCTGCTCCATCTTCCCTACGAACAATTACTGGAACGCCCGTATCGACGATCTGCCCGTCCATCCGCTTTCAGATGCATGGATCGACTCCATCGGGCGCGGCGAAGGCTTCCACATGGACTTCGGCTCGGGGACGTGGGACGGAGGCCCGATCGGAATCCCATACAACCTCGTGGCAGGATCAACCGTCCCGAAGTATGAGCCGGAGTTTTATTATCCTGATGAATCGGACCTGGGTCCGTATCCAATCCCGGAGAATCCAAACATCGAATGGGGCAGCGACCATCACATTTTGACCATTGATACCGAGACTTGCACTCTCTATGAAATCTACGATGCCAGTTTCGACGGTACGAATTGGAATGGCGGCTCCGGCGCGATCTGGGACTTGAACTCGCACACCCTGCGCCCCGATACATGGACCTCTGCCGATGCTGCCGGTTTGCCTATATTGCCGGGGCTGGCGCGGTATGACGAGATCGAAACTGGTGTTATCACCCACGCCTTGCGCTTCACTGCGGAGGATACGGCTGGCTACATCTGGCCTGCCCGGCACCAAACCGCTCAGCCGCAAAATGGAATTCCGCCCATGGGTGCGCGTTTCCGTTTGAAAGCCGATTACGATATTTCGGGCTTCCCGCCGGAAATGCAAACCTTGCTGCAAGCGTTTAAGACCTATGGCATTGTCCTCGCAGACAATGGCTCGAATTGGTACGTGAGCGGTTCCCCCGATGAACGTTGGGATAACGACATGCTGCACCTGCTGGATGTGTTGACCGGCAACGATTTCGAAGCAGTGGATACCTCTGTCATGATGATGGATATAAATTCGGGGCAAGTAAAATAAAACCCTAGGAGCATTCGCATGGAAACCGAAAATAAACATTGGACACCGATATTTTTGCTCATCCTTCTAATCGTACTGGCAGGTTGGTATTACTCGCAAAACCCACCTGCGATTGCATCTGTCACTGAACAGCCTGTGACCATCTTCGAACTGACTGGACCTATCGCCGTCCCTGAGGCAGAACTTTCTGGTTTGGCTTGGCATGGTGAGACGTTGATCCTCCTGCCGCAATATCCTGAACGTTTCGGTGAAGGTGATGGTGCATTGTTTGCTCTCTCTGAAATAGACATTCAAGCGTCACTTAAAGCAGACATCCCATTGAAACCCAAGCTAATTAATTTGAATGCGCCTGGCTTGAAAGAATCGATTCCAAATTTTCAAGGTTATGAGTCGATCGTCTTCCATGATGACCAGGTTTTCCTGACCATCGAAGCGGGCGAAGGGACGGATATGCACGGGTATATCGTATCTGGTGAGATTTCTGCCGATGAAAGCGAGATTACGTTGGATGCATCCAACCTGGTTGAAATCCCAATGGCATTTCCGTCTGACAATCACACCGACGAAGCGATCCTCATTATGGGCGATTCGGTGATGACCTTCTTCGAGATCAAC
>JBAIYF010000626.1:0-3426 GCA_037916115.1 Anaerolineales bacterium | reverse complement strand
GTGTTGCCTTGCTTGATGAGGATATCCGGGCGGGCGAACTTGCCCTGACTCTCGAAGGCGGCTTCGAGCAGGATGATGTTCTCCTGCTTCAAATACTCCTCAGTAAGTTTGAGAGCTTTATGATGATCGGGCTCGTCCACCAGGACCGCATCCTCGAAGAGCAGGCTGGCGATCGCGCCGATCATGTATCCGCCTTCGGCGAGCAGTTCAATGTACTCATCCTCGTCCTTGGTGGATGGGTATTTGTTCATGCGGTAGTAAAGCTTGGCAGGGCAGGAACGCGCAACTTTGTAGTCGGTCTTGGAGATGGAGAGCAGCGGGCGGGTGGGCATTTTTTTTATTTTGATTCAGCGACCAGCCAGGCAGCCACGAAACCGGTATTGCCTTTTTGATCCTTGATCTTGATCCATTGGTTTTGCTTGCCGAGTTTGCTCCTGGCAGCGGACTTGTTTTCCTGTACCGCGAGCCATTCACCGGCAGCCGCCACACGGATCAGCCCGGCGCTCTGGCTTGGCTGTTTGCGGATGCGCACTCCGCTGGTAGTGGCAAGGGGAACATACAAAATATAGGCATCCGCAGGTGGTGGGACTGGTGCGGTGGCGGTCGTGTTTGCGCGGTTGGCGCTAGTGGGACGGGCGGTATCGAAACAGTAATAAATGGTCTCGCCTTTGACGGCAATACCTGCACCGCATTCAGTGTATTGATCGCCGAGCATGGTGTGGGTGTGGGGATCGTCACCAAACCAGGAGGTGATGGCTTCTGCAACGGTCATGTTTGGGAATGCCACAATGTTCTCCGAACAGATGCCGCCGCGGGTCAGGTCGCCTGCCAGCGGATATCCCGCGGCAAGATGACGTTGGAACGGACGGGAGCCATCGGCGCTTTCATGCTGGATCTGTCCGGTGGCAGCCATGAAATCGGCATGGCTTTGGGCGTTTTTGGTGAGGATGGGATTGACTGTGAGAATGGGCAGTTTGTTCTTGATGCGTTCGGCGTTGATGGCATCCACCAGGGCTTGCGGATTGGGGGCTGAAACATTCGGTGTGCTGACCGGTTTGGGTGCAGTTTCCGGCGCGGACATGGCGGGAGCCGCCTCGACAAACCAGGCTGCGACGAAGCCTTCCAATCCATTCGCATCGCGGACTTTGAGCCACTGTCCGTTGACACCCAGTTTGGATCGCACACTGGCTTCCGCTTCGAGCGCGGTGAGGACAGCGCCCGGCGCTTCGAAGGCGAGGGTTGCTGCGGAGGTGGTGGCTTGTGCGCGCAGGCGCAGACCGGGTAGGTCGAGTGTGGGTTGGACGCGGATTTGGAAGGCAGGCATGTGGAACTCCTAGCGTAGTTGTTGCTTTTATATTTCTATCGAGTTGAGCAGGGCTTTGAGTGCCAGAAGTTCTTCCTTTGTGAGCGTAACACCTTTGCCCATCTTCGTGTGGTCTGCGGACCAGTCGCGCAGGTCATATTTCGGCTCGCGGTCATTCCATGAAATGAGGTTGAGTTCCTTGCTCCAACCGCTCGCGGAGGTGGAGAGGACGGCGATGTTCTTGATGATTTCGTATTTGATTTCGGACATGAGGTTGCCTTTCCTGAATTTATTCAATGTTTCCGACATAATAGTTTATCTCTTAAGTTTTCTATATTGTTTAGCGTTCGTTTTATTGGCTTCAGCATATGTGGACCAAACTATAAATTTCCGCCTGTGTTTGGAATTATAACGTAGCTTTTGATGTGGTCATTGCATGTTTCAATCCCTCAGGTGGGATGTTGGTGATTCGTACCTGTAGGATTGTACATATTAACTTGCACCCATGGTGCTATTAAAAACAAAAACACCCCCATATGCGGGAGTGCTTGGCAGGTTTTACCCGCCTAAGGCGCCCCAGGCAGGAGTCGAACCCACAACCTACTGATCCGAAGTCAGGCGCTCTATCCATTGAGCTACTGGGGCGTGACCGCGATTATACACGATTCAGCCGACAATGCTCACCCGCCTGTAGCTTGCTGCATGTCTTTTGACAGATTGAGACCTATGCCCAATGCCAACGTAATCGCCAAGTTTTAGCCAGTTTAATGCGTCTTTCAGCCTCAAATTATATTCTCTTTTCGTTTACAATCCAGCCATGCCTTCAGAACTTGCCCTCGTTACTGGCGGTGCCCACCGGGTTGGCAAAGCCTTTGCCATCCACCTTGCCCGCATGGGATATTCCATCGCCCTGCACTATCGCGGCTCCGTAACCGAAGCCGAAAAAACCACCAAAGAGATCCGCGCCCTCGGCGTGGATTGTATGCCCATCCGTGCCGACCTGACCTCCATCGAAAAAGTGGACTTCCTCTTCGCCCTTGTGGATGAATTCCATGCGACGCTTAAAGTGGTGGTCAACTCCGCTTCGGTGATGCCGGTTGGCGATATCCGCGACCTTGAGTTGCACAATTGGGATGCCGCCCTAAACCTGAATTTACGCGCCCCGTTCCTGGTCGCTCAATATGCCGCACGACGCATGAAAGATGGCGGATTGATCGTCAACATCTCAGACATTGGCGCTCAAAAAACATGGAGCCGCTTCCCTGCCTACACCGTCAGCAAATCTGCGCTGGATTCGCTGACCCGCGTCCTGGCACGTTCACTCGCACCGGATATCCGCGTCAATGCCATTTCACCGGGCTTGGTGCTGCCTTCCGATGTGGTCACCCCTGGGCAATGGGATGCCTTGATCAAAAAACTGCCCATCCAACGCGCCGCCTCACTCGAAGAACTGACCATGACTCTCGAATTTCTCATCAAGAACGAGTATATTACCGGCCAAACCATCGTCGTAGACGGCGGCTACTCTCTGATATGAAAGTGTTTAAGTAACGAGTTGTGAGTTACGAGTTGCAACCTTGTGCTCATAACTTTACCCTTATTTCTCGTTACTCATCCCTTATCACTCGTTACTTTCATATCAGGGAGTAGCCGCCGTCTACGACGATGGTTTGCCCGGTAATATACTCGTTCTTGATGAGAAATTCGAGAGTCATGGTCAGTTCTTCGAGCGAGGCGGCGCGTTGAATGGGCAGTTTTTTGATCAGAGCGTCCCATTGCGCGGAGGTGACCACATCGGAAGGCAGCACCAGTCCCGGTGCAATGGCGTTGACGCGGATATCCGGGGCGAGCGAGCGGGCAAGCACGCGGGTCAGTGAATCTAATGCGGATTTGCTGACGGTGTAGGCTGGGAAGCGGCTCCATGTTTTTTGGGCGCCGATGTCTGAGATGTTGACGATCACTCCGCCGTCCTTCATGCGCCGTGCGGCGTATTGAGCAACCAGGAACGGGGCGCGCAAATTCAGGTTTAGGGCGGTATCCCAATTGTGCAACTCAAGGTCGCGGATATCGCCAACCGGCATCACCGAAGCGGAGTTGACCACCACTTTAAGCGTCGCATGGAA
>JBAIYF010000625.1:0-2094 GCA_037916115.1 Anaerolineales bacterium | reverse complement strand
ACGATGAACAAGAGCGCGGTCGGCTTGTAGAGCAGGAACATCACACCCAGCAACGTCACAGCCGCAATCACATACCACACAGCGCGTGGGAAGCGTCCACTACGAGTGAGGGAAAAGTCAACAAGGGAGGCACCCAGCACGGTCAAGAGCAGCGAGGCGCAGTACAGGATAAGATACGGCTCCTTGACATAGCTATCGCCGAGGCTTTGGAACACTTTCTTGGCAGCAACTCCAAAAGCCGTGAAACCGATCGTCAGCGGCAGGTGGGCATAGATCCAAATGTACGGCGCAAAGTGATCGGCACGAATTTCGGTCACTTCCATATTGCTGAAGTACAGCCACCACAGGCCAAAGACTACAAAGATACCCAACACACTGAAAAGCAGAATGTCGAAATTCACCGCGATCTTGAGCGTGGACGTGATGATCTTGATGAACGACTCACCCAGCACGATGATGACGAAAATACCGAAGCGTTCACGCAAGTGATGGACGTGCGGCGCGAAGCGGGTCTGCAATTCGCGGGCACGTGGCAAAAAGACCGCGACCACTTCCAGCAGCATGGCAGCCCCCCACAAGATCGGCGCCGTGGCAACCGGCACGAACAGCGACGCCACCCAGATGAGAATACCCAGCCCATAACTGCCGACGTAAATGCGAATCAGAGGCTGAATTTCTTTGTCCACGTTCCACGAGCGCAGGTACAAGACCGCCAAGACAACACGTGCAAAGATGTAAGCCAATGCAAACTGACGCGAGAGATCATCGAACGCGCCACCCACGCTAACGCCTATGAAAGCAATGCCCACCATCTGCAAATAGACCAGCAGGCGGTGCGGCATATCATCCACGATGAAGCGGTTGATGTAAAAGGTCACGCCCGTCCATGCCCACCACAAGAGGGCAAAGAGAATCACAAAACGAGTGAAGCCAGCCGGGGTGACATCTTCGCTGAGCGTGTTGCCCAACTGAATCAACGCCGCCACATAGACGAGATCATAGAACAGTTCCAGCCATGTTACGCGGCGGTCTTCGCCGTGACCGTGTTTGGTCAGGCGCGGAGGTGCAAACAACTCAGCCATCAATCCTCCAGCAGTTTGAACGAGATGCGCCGTCCCTTGCCCTGATTGAACGCCAGCGCAAACCACAGGCGGGTCAAACCATCCACAACAGTGACCGCATCCGCATCGCCGACATAGACCGGGCGCAATCCGATTTGAGAAATCAAAGTGTCCATCGTCTCACGAGCAGATGCCGCGCCGCAATAGAACAAGTCAATTGTCGTGCCGTGCATTTCGGGGTTGGCGAAATTTTCCCAGCCCAGTGTACTGAACGCGCGCACAAGCGAAATGCCCGCTACATTTTGAAATTTATCAAAGTTATTCCACACCGGGCTACGCGGATTGTTCGCCGCGTCGATGACGATCTTGCCGTTCAATGCTGCGCCATGTTCCGCTACGAACTCGCCCACCGCCGCACCGGGAATGGAGACGAGAACGACATCCGCGCCTGCGAGTGACTCGCCCACCGAAACGACGCTGCCTAACGGGCGCAACGCATCAAACTTGACGTCAGCCGGGTTGCGCACCCCAAAGCGGACCTCATGCCCCGCGGCTGACCATTTCTTGCCGAGCGTGCCGCCAATATTCCCGGCGCCAATGATCGCAATTTTCATATCTCTACCCTCTTTCTTTTACTGAACGGAATTTATCATTTCCAGGCTCTTCGCCCAAAGCTGTTTTTGAGTTGCTGCGTCCAACGCATGCGGCGCAGTGGACGTCTCACGGCTGTCAGAGAAGTATTTGCCCGTCACGCCGTCCGCATCGGGAGAGTCCGCGAGGTAAATGGATGTTGCCGCGCCTTCTTCCACGCTCACACCGGTGGAGTTGAAGCCGGTCTTGAGCAGTTTGGTGGTGATGACACCCGGATGCAGGCTATTGGATGTCAACTTTCCGCGCTCCTGCTCGGCGAGTTCGTTGGCAAAGAGAATGTTCGCCAGTTTCGATTGGGCGTAGGCGGTGTACCCGTCAAAGCGGGTTTCGGCGTTGAGGTTGGCAAAGTCAATGCGCCCGCGGTTGTGCGCCACGGATGAAA